>JAEUVS010000130.1 GCA_016786745.1 Chitinophagaceae bacterium
TTTTTTGAGCAGCTCGGCATACCTGAACCCCATATCAATCTCGAAGCCGGTGGCGGATCGCAGGCTGAACAGACCGCGGCCATCATGACGAGATTCGAAAAGGCCATGGAAGCTAATCGCCCCGATGTGGTACTTGTAGTGGGCGACGTTACCTCCACAATGGCATGTACCATCGTGGCGAAGAAACTGTGCATCCCGGTGGTGCACGTAGAAGCGGGAATCAGGTCTGGCGATATGACAATGCCCGAAGAAATCAACCGGATTGTTACCGACTCTATATGCGATCATTTTTTCACGACCAGTGAAGTGGCGAATGCGCATCTGCGCAAATCAGGCGTAGACGATAGCCGTATTCATTTCGTGGGGAATACGATGATAGATACGCTCTATCACAATATGGACAGGCTTCAGCAGCCCGACATCTGGAAACAATTTAACCTGCGCACAGGCGATTATTTTTTGGTTACCCTTCATCGCCCGGCGAATGTTGATGATCCGTACAAGTTGAAAGCGATGCTCGACGCAATTCTCGATGGCACCGGCGATTCGCCCGTGATTTTCCCGGTTCACCCGAGAACGAGACAAAAGCTCGAAGTAATAAAATACAATCACCCGAGATTGTTGCAGGTCGAGCCGATGGGCTACCTGGAATTTATATACATGGTTAAAAACGCAAAAGCCGTTATTACCGATTCGGGTGGAATTACAGAAGAAACAACCGTGCTTAAGGTGCCATGCATGACATTAAGAGATTCTACGGAACGTCCTGAAACAGTTTCTACGGGATCCAACGAACTGGTGGGCACCGACCCTTCGCAGTTGGCTCCGTACCTCGAAAAACTTCAGAAGGGAAAATGGAAAAAGGGCGCTGTACCGCCGCTGTGGGATGGAAAAACCGCACCGCGTATTGTAGCCAGGCTTCTCACATTATATTCTAAGAAAGTCGTACCGGCATAATATTCTAACTTAACAAGTAGCCTAACATGAACTATCGTTTCATCAGGTTCCTGCAGCTTGTGCTCGCAGGTCTGGATCTTATCACACTCAACCTGATCGTGCTGGTCACCCAGCTATCATTGAGTGAATCGATTCCGGTAGAGAATTTCATCGTATACGCGAGGTTCTGGCTTTTCCTGAACCTGGCGTGGATGCTCGTATGCTGGGTCGGAAACGTATATAACGAAAAATACATCAACAGCTTCGAGATGTTCGCGCGCCGAACGACGCGTATCTATTTCGGATGGTTGGGTATCGTAATGTTATACCTGTATTTCTTCCAGCAGTTCAGGCTTTCACGCATATTCATCTCCGTTACACTGTCGAGCATGGGCATCATGCTGATGATAAACAGGTTCATCTATCTCATGATCCGTCACTACTTCAGGCACCAGGAGTACCTTGTACGCAAGGTGGTAATCATCGGTTATAACGATGTAGCCAAGAAACTCGTGAACTATCTCGAAGAAGAAGGTATGAACACCGAAATAGTAGGTTTCTGCGAAGAAGCAAAAAACGTTCATGAACTTTCCAACTATCCCATAGTGTGCGGTATCAGCGGCGCGATGGACATCTCCAAACAATACCAGGTAAACGAAATATATTCAACGATTGGCCCCGAGCAGGACGCGGAAATTTATGAGCTCATGATGCAGGCCGACCAGGAGTGTATACGCTTCCGCATCATCCCCGACCTTTCATTTTTTATTAAACGGCCGGTGTACATAGATTATCTGAAAGACATGCCTGTGCTCTCCATGAGAACGGAGCCACTCAACGACGTAAGTAACAGGATCAAAAAGCGTTTGTTCGATGTGGTGGTAAGTGTTCTAGTAATCATATTTATATTATCGTGGCTCATTCCGCTAATGGCGATATTGATTAAGCTCGAATCGCGCGGACCTGTATTTTTCGTGCAGGAAAGAAGCGGCCGCGATAACCAGCCCTTCAGATGCTTTAAGTTCCGAAGCATGAAGGTGAATAAAGATGCGCACAGCAAACAGGCTACAAAGAACGATACGAGAATGACGAGAATAGGGAAGATAATGAGAAGGACGAATCTCGATGAATTTCCGCAGTTCATTAATGTGCTGAAAGGAGAGATGAGCATAGTAGGACCCAGGCCACACATGCTCAAACACACCGAAGACTATTCAAAAGTGATCGGTCAGTATATGATCCGGCAGTTTCTTACACCGGGCATTACGGGATGGGCACAGGTGAATGGCTTCAGGGGTGAAACAAAAACCATCATGCAGATGCAGCAGAGGGTTGAACACGACATCTGGTATATGGAGAATTGGAGCATATGGCTCGATGTTAGAATTATGTTCCTTACTATTTACAATACTTTCAAGGGAAATAAGAACGCGTTCTGAAAAGACTACGCTTCCAATTACATTTATGATATATCCCGCCCCGGCGGGATTTTTTTTATTTTTCCTTTTTTATCTTTCCTTAATGGTTAAACACATAAAAAAACTATACGCCAGTATCGCACTGTTGTCGGTGGAGCTACTGATTGTGCTGGCGATGTTTTTGTTATCCGTCATAACATTCGCTTTTATCATCAACTACATCTTCGGCTCGAAGGGAACGTATTTCGACACACAGGCTTTTGATTTTGTGAAGCCCTTCATTTCGCAGGCGAACACGCGCATCATACGGTTAATCACGTTTTTTGGCTCAGGAGAGTTCCTGGTACCGGCGAACATCGGCGTAGCTATCTATTTTCTTTTCCTGAAAGAGCACCGCTGGTATTCGTTAAGGGTTCCTGTGGTATCCCTGGGAAGCTTTTTGGTAATGTCGTCACTCAAATTGTTTTTCGGAAGGGTACGCCCCGAAAATCCCGTGTTCGAAGCAGCTTTGGGCTTTAGTTTCCCGAGCGGTCATGCCATGTCGGCCATGACTTTTTATGGATTGCTCATTTTTCTTGTCTGGAAATATCTGAAGAACGTGGCCGTTAAATGGATATTGACCATAGCCCTTATTTTGTTTATTTTTCTGATAGGCTTCAGCCGCATATACCTGAGAGTACATTTCGCGAGCGACGTGCTGGCAGGATTTTCGGCGGGCATAATCTGGCTCGTGCTCTCATTGTGGATAATGCACACGATCGAAAAATATACGAGGAAGAAAATAGAGCGCGAGGTGGAAGTGAGCTAAAAAATTATCTATGAAACTCTTTATCCCGATTTTGTTTTTACTGTCTGCCTGCGATAAAAATCCAACGCAACAGCCACCGGATCCCCCAGGGGGCGACAAATTTGCGAAGGTTCCCGAAGGCTTTGTTCCATCGCAGCCCATACTCGAGGCATCAGGGATTGCGGATAGCCGCACGATAGACGATCATTTGTGGGTGTTGGAAGATAGTGGCAATCCTCCGCAGTTATTCCTTATGAAGCACCAGGGATTTGTTACTGATTCGTTTTTCGTTGCTGGCGCTACTAATCGCGATTGGGAGGACATAGCGGTGGGTAAAGGGCCCGACAACTCGCGTTCTTATATTTATGTGGGTGATATCGGCGACAACAACTCGCAATATGCTACCTGTACGATTTACAGAATTCCTGAACCAACTTCGTTTGCTGAGGACACAATTACCGTTTTTGATAAGATTGAATTCGCTTATCCTGACGGTGCACACGATGCGGAGGCGTTGCTCGTTGACGATGCTTCGCTGGATATTTACGTGATCACGAAAAGAGATGCGCAATCGAAAGTGTACAGAATTCCATATCCGCAGAATACAGGCGCCGTTAACCAGGCGGAATTTGTGGAGGATCTTTCGTTTACAGGCGTGGTGAGCGCTGCGGTTTCTTCTTCTGGTAAAGAAGTGATTCTTAAAACCTATACCAATTTATTTTATTATTCGAGAGGGGCGCAGGAGAGCTTTGCTGAAACGTTTGGGAAAACCCCGGCCGATACGCTGGCCTACCAGTTGGAGCCACAGGGTGAGGCGGTGAGCTTTGCCAGTGATAATTCAGGTTTCTTTACCTACAGCGAGAAAGGGTTAAGCACCGATGCGCCACAATTGCTTTTTTACAGAAGGCTGAATTGAATTTTCCTTTAGGGCTCTTTATTATTGATGAGCTCACCGATTTCCCCCATATTTATCCCCATATGACTCTCGTCATACATGCAAACCCCATCCCGTATCACGAGTATCTGCGGCGATTCATGGTGAACGCCAAAGACCTCGGCCACTTTATTTGAAAGGCTCCTGTAACCGAAAATATCGAGGTAATAAAAATCGGCACCTGGCGGTGCCTGCGATCTTTCCAGCCTGTTTTTAGCAACAGAACTGATAGAACAGCGGGTGCTGTGCTTGAAAAGCACCTGGGGTCTTGTATGCGATCTTTGTACAATTTGCTCCAGTTCACCTTCCTCCCTTAACACTTTCCAATCCATAGGGTTACAAAACTAACAAAACCGTACCAATTCACTTACCTGCTGCCGTATCCTACGTATCCCTGGGTTGATTTGCAGCCTCCCTTTTGAGCCGTGCATGAAGTAATCCCGATCGCCGAAATACAAATCAGCGCCAATACAATGATGGTCCTTTTCATTTCATGTTATTTAAAGTAAAATAATCCTGATACTAACCAGGGGCAGGTCAACCAGGGCAGTTCAAAGGAGAGCGGACTGATTTCGGGGATTTTTTAAGGAAAGGATCTGGGGTAGAGCTCAAAGTAAATAATAATTTCCTGTAAATGCAAGGGGGGTAACCCCGTTTTAACGTGTTTTAATGGCATTTCTATTAATATATTGTGCCCCAAATCCGATATTCATAACCCATTCAGGTGCAACCGGAAAACGCACTGAACCGGGCTCAGGATTTACTCATTACATTTGCGAAACAACTGACTGGATATAATTTACAATTCGTGTGATGCTACAACTAGCCAAACCCCTTGCGGTGATAGATATTGAGTGTACGGGAATGAACCTGAGCACCGACCGGATCATAGAGATCGCCATAGTGAAGATAATGCCCGACGGCAAAAGGATGGTTAAGAGGAAGCTCCTTAACCCAGAGATGCCCATTCCGCCATCCCAGACGGAAATCCACGGCATCACCGACGAAATGGTGAAAGACGCACCAACCTTCCGGCAGGCAGCCAACGAAATCAGGCAGTTTATCGACAACGCCGACCTGGCCGGTTATAATTCTAACCGCTTCGACGTCCCAATGCTGGTGGAAGAGTTTCTCCGGATTTCACTGGAGCTCGATTTCAGGAACCGCAAACTGATTGACGTTCAGAAGATCTTTCACACCATGGAGCAGCGCACACTTTCCGCTGCGTATAAATTTTATTGCAACGCTACCCTGGAAAATGCCCATAGCGCAGAAGCCGATGCCAATGCCACCTGGGAGGTACTTCAATCGCAGGTGCAGAGATACCCCCAACTGGGTATTACCGTAGACAGCATCCTCAAATGCATCGGCGAAGAAACCAACATGGTAGATTTTGCCCGCAGAATGGTAATGGAGAACGGCAGGGAAGTTTTCAACTTCGGAAAACATAAGGGCAGGGTCGTGACAGACGTACTTAAAGCCGAACCTCAATACTACGACTGGATGATGAAGGGAGAATTTCCACTGCACACCAAACAGAAACTAACGGAAGTTTTTAACCGTATGATGCTAAAGAAAGGCTAATTGGAAAAACTCGTAATAATACCGACTTACAATGAGAAGGAAAATATTTCCGGCATCGTTAGCGCGATAATGTCGTTGGAGAAAGACTATCATGTGCTTGTAATAGATGACGGCTCACCCGATGGCACCGCTGAAATTGTAAAGCAGATGCAGGACATGTACCCGCTTCATCTGTTTCTTGAAGAAAGAAAAGGTAAGTCGGGCCTTGGCACCGCTTATATTCACGGGTTTAAATGGGCGCTTGCAAGGAACTACCAGTATATTTTCGAAATGGATGCCGACTTCTCTCATAATCCGAATGATCTCGAGAGGTTATACGATGCGTGTAAGTCAGGAGTGGCCGATGTAGCTATCGGTTCGCGTTATGTAAAGGGTGGGGGAACGGTAAACTGGCCACGCAACAGGATATGGCTTTCGAAAGGCGGATCGCTATATACGCGTATCATCACTTTAATGCCTGTGAAAGATGCAACGGCCGGCTTTATGTGTTACCGCAAAGATGTGCTCGAAGCGATGAACCTGGATGAGTTGCATTTTCTCGGTTATGCGTTCCAGATAGAAATGAAATATGCCGCGTGGAAACTTGGGTTCAGGGTGATCGAGGTGCCCATTGTTTTTGAAGATAGAAAATATGGCACTTCAAAAATGCATAAGGGGATTGTGAAGGAAGGAATACTTGGAGTGCTTAAGCTGCGGTTCTATAGTATGTTTAAAAATTATAGCAGCCAGATGCGCGGGAACGAAAAAGTAAATGGTCGTACCGCTGAATAATTTTTTTAGGCTGCCGAAATATATCTCACCAAAGATCGCTTCGCCACTGGCAACAACGTTTCATCAACAGGAAAATTCAGCTCCGTTTCAATACAATACACTGCCGGGTTCGGTAAGTCTTTCTTCCGGCGTATCAGTTCCGCTTTTATGCTTTCATAAGTATTTACAATACTTCTGTCCCAGTGATCAATATATTCCGTTTTGATAGACCTGTACTTCTCATCCTGCTTTTGAAAAATACTCAAACAATACTGGTACACCCGCGTCCTCATATGTGAACCCCCGGAAAGAAAAAAATATCCTTCTGTATTTTCAAGCGGCACAATACCCACAGGAAAGATATTCAACTGCGTTTCTACAAACTCATAAATTTCTGTTCCGTTAGAAATTGTGCTTTTTATTTTTACCGCCGAAAAATTGATGATCTCTTCAAGTTCCTGCATCAACTCATCATCTTCAATCATCTGCTCGTACAGCATCTGTAGTTTCTCCATTTGTATCATCGAAAGTTTTTTCGGAAACTGCTCCTGCAGGTATTTTTTATTCTCGCGGAACGCTACAAGATTGTTGTAATGAAATATGATGTCGCCCAGTTGGGGATACAGTTTGTTTTCACCAAAATATTTGTTTACCTCCTGCAGGTAGGCGAGGAGTGTGTACTTTTTTAATTCAAAGTCGATGTAGCCATCGGCGAACCAGGTTTCCGAAAGTGTTTTCATAAGTTGTCATTTCGTAAAACATACTGTTTCAGTAATTTACGAAAATTCAACTAAAATGTCAAATGAGTGAATGGCTTATTCGATCCGTGACCACTGTCATCCCGAACCAGGGCGAAACATTTTAGCGTGACTGTCATCCCGAACCAGGGCGAAGCATTTTAGCGTGACTGTCATCCCGAACCAGGGTGAAACATTTTAGCGTGACTGTCATCCCGAACCAGGGCGAAACATTTTAGCGTGACTGTCATCCCGAACCAGGGCGAAACATTTTAGCGTGACTGTCATTCCGAACCAGGGCGAAACATTTTAGCGTGACTGTCATCCCGAACCAGGGCGAAACATTTTAGCGTGACTGTCATCCCGAACCAGGGCGAAGCCCTGTGTGAGGGATCAGCGCAGAAACGATCACAACTCCCTCTCGCCATTAAAATTTTCGAGCTCTTTCGCTACCGCGTTAAGAAACGTCGCTCCCAGGGCACCGTCAATCACCCTATGATCATACGACATGGAAAGGAACATCATGTGCCTTATCGCTATCGAGTCGCCCAATGAAGATTCTATTACCACAGGTTTTTTCTTTATCGCGCCAACTGCGAGTATGGCTACCTGTGGCTGGTTAATAATCGGGGTTCCCATAATGCTTCCAAATGAACCCACATTCGTTAAAGTGAATGTGCCATCCTGTGTGTCATCGGGCCGCAGTTTGTTTACACGCGCATCGTTAGCGAGCCGGTTCACCTGCCGGGTGAGGCCAACAAGATTTAACTGGTCCGCGTTTTTGATAACGGGCACAATAAGGTTACCGGTTGGCAATGCAGTGGCCATACCGATATTAATATCCTTTTTTACAATCAGCCTGTCGCCATCCACACTGCTGTTCAGCCATGGATATTTTTTCAGGCATCGTGTAATCGCCTCAATAAACAAGGGTGTAAACGTGAGCTTTTCGTTTTCTCTCTTCTCAAATTCTTTCTTAACCCTCTCACGCCATAATACAAGATTGGTAACATCGGCCTCCGAGAAACTGGTAACATGCGCGCTGGTGTGAACGCTTTCAATCATGTGTTTCGAAATCATTCGCCTCATGCGGTCGAGTTCGATGATTTCAACATTCCCGCCGGCATATACGGGTGGATTATATTGCTCCGCATACTGCCGTGATACAGGCGTATCGAATGTTTTCGGCTGATCGACCACTTCAACATTTGCATAACCATGTTCGCGGTGAACACGCCCAGCGCCATTGGCCGATTTGCGGTCGTCCACATATTGAAGGATATCTCTCTTCGTAACCCGTCCGTCGTTGCCGGTGCCGGGAATGGATTCCAATTCGTGCATGCTCACCCCTTCGTTCGCCGCAATATTTAATACCAGTGGCGAATAAAACCTGTTCACGCTACCTGCCGGTTTGTATTGTTTGGTGTTGAAAGACGGTTGTGGCCTCGGCTGATTTTGCTGCTGGGCCTGCACCTGGGGTTGTGGCTGTGGAGCAGGGTTCACGGGCGCATGTGCAGGTTCTTCGGCAGATGTTTTAATTCTTGCAATCACCGAACCCACCGGCACCACATCGTTCACGTTAAATAATATTTCTTCAATCGTACCTTCTGCGCTCGAGGGCACCTCGCTATCCACCTTATCGGTAGCGATGTCGAGCACCGTTTCATCCATTTTGAC
>JAEUVS010000131.1 GCA_016786745.1 Chitinophagaceae bacterium
GATCTTCTGCCCGTGAATTGCTGCCAAATAATTTGCCTTGGCAAGATCGCTCACATGAACAAAGTCTCTCTTCTGCGAACCGTCGCCGGTAACCAATAAGGGTTGATTGGATTTTTTGCGGTGAAGGAAAATTCCCACCACACTACTGTAGGCGTTAAATTTATTGGCGGGATTAAAACTACGGGGCCCATACGGGTTGAAGTAGCGAAGATTGACGTAATTAAAAGGATACCGCGTCGAGAGCAGGCCGAGGTATTTTTCTACCTCATATTTTTGAAACGCATAGGGACTTAAGCAATCTATCCGTTCGTTTTCGTTAGTGGGTATATGTTCCGGGGTGCCATAGATAGCGCTTGAACTGCTGTAAACAATTTTTGGAAAATGATTCTCGCGAATCATTACTTCAAGCAGGTGCACCGATTCGTTGAGATTCGCATAAATGTGCTCGTTAACTTCTTCGAAACTCGGTTGAATCCGCGGTAGCGCTGCAAGATGAAAAATACAATCATATTCTTTAAGCGACTTAACATCGGAGCATTTCTGATCGCTGAATGTGAAGCGTTCGTTTGCAATATGCGCCTCTATATTCTTGCGGGTACCAGTCGACAGGTTGTCGATGCCATCAATCGTCCAACCGGTATTCTCCAATAGATAATCAAGGAGATTGGAACCAATAAAACCGGCCACCCCGGTAACTAAAACCCTCTTAATCATTCAATGAATCCAATATGATATGAAGAATCACCTGGTGGTAACACTCGGCAATTCCATAACTCGACACGTCAATATGAAAGTTGATATCACCCGAACGCTTCAGGCTGTTATCGTTTTTAAATCCGCTTAACGTGATCACCTTTCCACCCTTACTTTTAGCATACGAAACAGCGTTCAGAATATTTTTCGATTCGCCGGAACTGCTGATAGCAACAAGAACATCATTTTCTGTAAAAAAAACTTTCAGCCATTCAGCCATCGCCCTTTCATAGCCAAAATCATTTGCAAAACATGTTATCAGCGCGGCGTCCGAAAAAGAATATGTGGGATAACCGGCGAGCTTCATAAAGTCCTCCATCATGTGCGAACAAATGGAGTTCGAACCGCCGTTTCCCAGGAAAAAAATACTTCTTGCCTTCGTTTTAATAAGATCCACCGCCGCTTTAATATCTCTTTCAACATCAGGCTTGCTGAAGTATCCATCAAATGCCTTTCTATATGAATCGATTTGCATAGTCTCTCAATAAAGATTTTGTTACAAATTTCTCATTACACAACCATGTGGTCGACAAACTCGCAGCCAGCGAAGGCACCACCAATACCTCTCCATCGCTATGAACGCTCGAGGCGAGCGCAACAAAAGCATAGAACGTGTCACCCGCGCCGATTGTATCCACAATGTCGCTTTTGAAAGAATTATGCCTTAGCAAATTCTTACCATCATAGAATATCGAACCCTGGCTCCCTACCGTAATGAACAAATTTTCGGCCGACATTTCGTAGTTAAACAGTTCATCCACCTCTTTGCGATCAGTAAATTTTCCTTTTTTGTTCATCTGGAGGCTTGCCTCCCTTAAGTCGATACAAACACTTTTCTTTTTATAACTCTTCCACTTCGAAATCCTGTTGAATCCAAAATTATTTGAATTCGTCTGGCACATCAGGTGGAACCCATCATTGATTGCCAGGTGTTCACAAAATCCATGTCCGAAATCGGCAACAATTACCACGTCGTAGTCGGCAACGTTGACCTTAACGGGTTTCGAATTACTGAGATTGAATTTGTTGATCTCAACATGCTTCTTTTGGTCCGCGACATCTACATACCTCGTTTTTACAATCTCGCCCGCAGGATTTGAAAAAAGATCAACCTTCTTTACAAAATCTTTCAGGTGATTCGCGATCGCAGCAGCGCCGCCTTCCTGTATTTCCCGCCGTCCGGTTGTTTTGAACACCGGGCAAATAGATTTCATAGACTGTCCCTCATAGCTCACAAAAACAAACTCGTCTGTTATGGTTTCTCCGACCACAGCAACCGAGAGGTTCCTGACTTTATCTATAAAGCTGTCTACGCTGTTTAGGAGCATTCATTATTTTTTTCCGGTGCAGATAAATACAAAATGATAGTGATTCTCTTTATAAAAGGTACTTATTACCTGGTCAATCTGGCCGAATGTATAAACATTATTGAATTTCGCTTCGCAAAGAGAAAGCAGTTCTTCAAAAGAAAGTTCTTTTATATGTTCCTTTCGCCTGTTTTCAGTCGGCGGAGGGTCCATTTTACGCACGGTGGAGATAAACAGCGTTCCAGTTGAAGTCAATAACGCGTGAAGATCATTCAGCAACTGTACCTGGTCCTTATCAGCAAGATGCTCAATCACTTCAAAACAAGTGATCACATCGTATTTCTTCCGTTTTATCTTTCCAATATCCTGTATCACTTCAATACCCTTAGGAAGATATCCATCAGGATAAACATCAAATGAAGTAACATCCGTGAAATGCTCTTTCAACACTTTTGTGCCGTACCCTGATCCGCATCCAAAATCGAGCACCGGCAGGCGCTTATTATTCACGGTACGGTTCACAAAGTTGTACCGGGCGAGGCTAACCAGCGCATCCATCGCGCCAAGCGTGTAATCAATTTCTAACCTTTTCATCTGACATTGCATTAAAAAACTTTTCCAGTTCGTTGTACCCGAAAGCATAACTGAATTCATGCCTCCGTCCCAGGCCCGCTTTAAACTGTTTTGTAATTTCTATATCGCCTATTACGCGTCCACCTTTATAAATAATCAGCACAGGCGTGTTTGTGTATTCACCGAGATATACCGATCCCGAATGCTGTGATACAATCAACCTGCTGTTGCAGCATAGTTCAAGTATCTGTGAGTTATCATTTGTAATACGCACTTCAACGTTATCGAAGGAATCGAAGCTGACATCTGAAAATGAGGGATGCCCGATTACATACACTTTATCAAAATATTCTGACGCCATCTTAGCCACATCGTAATAATTCCATACCTCTCCATTATTTTCCAACTGCTTCTTTTGATCTGCTGCCGGATTTAATCTTCGCGGAAATATTACAATCGAATTCTCCGCGCGGGTTTTATATACTCTTGAAAGGTTGAAAGTTTTTAAATAACCCTTTCTTAATGTCCACCACCGGAAAAAATTAAAGTAATATTCGAACTGGCTGTTGTCCCAATAAGGAAGTCCCGATGATTTTGCGGTCTCAATAAATTTCCTGGTGATCGCCTCAATGTCCTGCGGGCCAATGGCTGTGTTGCAATTGGGCAACGACTGATTGAAAAAGTCTCTTATAGAAACATATGACGCTACTATTTCGCGTCCTTTGTCGTCAACAAAAAATGGCCTGTGAATTTCCATTCCGCAGAAATGCACCTTCACACCTTTCGAATACAAGTGGGAAATAAATGGAAGATTATGGCCGAGAAGGTGTCCAAACTCCCCGGTAAACGGACCGAAATAACATTCTTTCTTCCACATTGTTTTCGCATACAACCAGTTTGCTTTCATAGCCGACGATGCCTGGAAATACACACGCTTCCTGAACCGGGTGAGGTTTTTTCTAAACCTGATATATTTATGCCGTATCAGTTTTCCGTCAATCATAGAATTCCCATTCGCAAACCGGAAGTATATGTCCAACCTTGGCAGTATTATACTGTTTCTGGTTCGACATGCCATATATTGAAATACTCATGCAATCGTGTTCGGTAACCACGTTTCCGTTTGAATTTCCAAACCATATCGATATGAGGTAATTCCCATCCATCAGCTTTGGACTTTTGATGGTCACCTTCACCACTCCTTCTTTCGTAATTTTTCCTTTCGGATACGGCACAAGGTCGATCAGGGGGTTTGAAGCAACGATCGGAACGCCGAGATTTGTTTTGATTAAAAAACCGAGTATAGGAAAATCAACGTCAATATCTGTATTGTATTTCGCTTCAATTGTTATTGAGTCTCCCACCTGGTTGGCGGTTACATACTCAAGATGATCTTTAAACCGGGCCGTATTGTTTTGCCCTTTCTCAACATATGCGGCCACTGCTTTATTCACATCATCAATCACTTCCACTCTTCCATTCTTCAGATAAACTCCCTTCCTGCACAGTTCTATGATCGACGAAAAGTTATGGCTCACAAAAAGTACGGTTCTTCCATCACCTTTACTCACCTCGCCCATTTTACCGAGGCACTTCTTCTGAAATTCGGCATCACCCACCGCAAGCACTTCATCCACTATCAAAATTTCACTTTCAAGATGCGCAGCCACGGCGAAGGCAAGTCGTACATACATGCCGCTGCTATATCTTTTAACAGGAGTGTCAATATATCTTTCCACTCCACTGAAGTCAATTATTTCATCGAGCACACGATCGATTTCCTTCTTGCGCATACCCATTATGGCGCCGTTGAGGTAGATGTTTTCCTTTCCTGTCAGTTCGGGATGAAAGCCCGTTCCCACTTCAAGCAAACTTGCCACCCGCCCTTTCAAATGTATCCTTCCGGAAGTCGGTGACGTAACGCGCGATAAAATTTTAAGGAGCGTGCTTTTACCCGCGCCGTTGCGACCAATAATTCCCACTGCTTCACCCTGCTCTATTTCGAAGTTAATGTCGCGCAGACTATATACCACGTTACCACCTTTCACCAACCTGTCGTTTTCTTCACCAATCGCGAGGTAAGGATCTTCCTTGCCACGCACCTTCGCTACCCAACGATGCAAATCGTGACTGAGCGTACCGGTGCCAATCTCACCAAGACGATAGATTTTTGAAAGATTCTCAATTTTGATCGCGGTACTCATGGATTAAACCGTATCAACAAAGTTTTTCTCAACCTTATTAAACACAAGAATGCCTACTATTAACAGAATTAACGTAACGACAGCACTATAACTTAAAAGAGATACATCGAATGCTCCCCGGCCAAGCAGGCCATATCTCATCGCTTCAAAAATTCCCGTCATAGGGTTAATCTCCAGTAACCATTTGTACCTGCCAGGAACTGCACTATACGGATAGATCACCGGAGTTGCGTACATCGCCAATTGCACTCCAAATGTTACAAGAAAAGACAGGTCGCGATACTTTGTGGTGAGAGCGCTTATGATTAACCCTAGTGATAACCCGAGCGCGGCCATCATAATTATTGCTACAGGAAAAAACAGAATATAAAGATTTGTGTCGGGATGATAATTTTTGAAAAGGATGTAGTAACCAATAACGAGCACAAGCAGGATTATTTGCACGGCAAATTTCGCAAGGTTGCTCATTACAATACTTAACGGCATGATGAGGCGCGGAAAGTACACTTTGCCAAACATATTTGCATTGTCCTTAAAAACAGTACTCGTTTTTGTAAGGCACTCGGCAAAATAATTCCAGGCCACAATGCCAACAATATAAAACAACGGCGCTGGCAGGTCATCGGTGCTGATGCGTGCCAGCCTCGAAAAAATAATAACGTAAATGAGTGTGGTGAAAAGTGGTTGTAGAAAAAACCACAATGGACCGAGGACGGTTTGTTTGTAGAATGAAACGAAATCGCGTCTTACGAGGAGAAAGAGAAGATCGCGATAACGCCACAGGTCCCTCAACGAAAGATGGAATATGGAAGAATGAGGTTCAATTATAAGATCCCATTCCTTAACTGCCCGTTCGTGGTTCATTAGTGACTGTGTAAAATTATGCTTTGCTAACCTGGCCGTTCACTAATGTATAACCCTGACCTTCCTGTTCGCACCATGCGCTTCCATCTTTTGCAAAGGTGAGTTTGTATCCTTGTTCACTCACCCAGCCCACCTGGCGAGCAGGGTTGCCTACTACAAGCGCATACGGCGGAACAGTTTTGACGATTACGGCACCTGCACCGATCAGCGCGTACGCGCCTATTTCAATGCCACAAACAATTGTGGAATTTGCACCGATGCTGGCGCCTTTACGGACAATAGTAGATTTGTACTCGTCCTTTCTTACTACGAAACTTCTTGGGTTAATAACATTCGTAAATACCATGGAAGGACCCAGGAACACATCGTCTTCGCAGGTCACTCCAGTATATATTGAAACGTTGTTCTGAACTTTTACATTTTTGCCCAGTACAACGCCGGGGGATACAACTACGTTCTGACCGAGATTACAATTATTGCCTATTGTACACCCGCTCATGATATGTGAAAAGTGCCAGATTTTTGTGCCGGCGCCAATGATACAATTTTCATCAATTACTGCTGTAGGATGTGCAAAGTAGTCGCTCATGAAAATGCTAAAGCCCTATTCTTGATTTGATCCTTTTCAGCAGCGGTTTTTTCTTCTCATCACTTACATAGTACGACTCACCGTAGGTTCCATTACTTCCGTAACCATAACCATAACCGTAACCATATCTTGCCGCACCATAACCATAGTAACCTCTTGTACCTTCCGAAATAAAGTCGTTCACGAGAATACCCATCTTCGGAAGCTTCTGTTTCTTGTACAGGTCGTCAATGAAGTTAATCTGCCTTTTAAATGTGTATCTCTGCCTCACCACGTAAATTGTTGCATCAGCGTACTGGCTCAATGTGAACGCATCGCTTACAAGGCCCACTGGCGCGGTGTCTATCACAATGCACTCAAAGTTTTCCTTGAGCCATGCAAAGAGCTGGTTGAATTTCGGGGTGAGTAATATTTCGGATGGATTCGGTGGAACCGGTCCGCAGGGAATAACGTATAAATTGTCGACATGTGGAACTGCCTTGGCCAACTCATCGAGACGTGCGCTTCCTACAAGATAATTTGTCAAACCATAGCCTTTCGCGAGACCGAGACCGACCAGAATTTTCGGTTTACGAAGGTCGAGCTCGAGGATTACTGTTTTTTGCCCGGAGATCGCCAGGGTGGCACCGAGATTTGTAGAAATAAATGATTTGCCCTCGCCACTGAAAGAAGATGTTACAAGTATGGTAGGCTTTTCGAATTTATCGCCAAGTACAAATCGCAGGTTGCTTCGGAGTATGCGCATTTGTTCCGCGACTATTGTTCGTGA
This sequence comes from Chitinophagaceae bacterium, assembly GCA_016786745.1. GTDB lineage: Bacteria > Bacteroidota > Bacteroidia > Chitinophagales > Chitinophagaceae > Flavitalea. The sequence goes on from JAEUVS010000131.1 coordinate 7,060, forward strand.
ACTGTCGGGGAATAGCAATACTTTTTCTGTTTCACTGTGACCAACTTCCCCAAGCAGCGGCGCATTTGTTCCCTTCATAATCTCGCCCCGCGTAATCACCTTATCGTTCATCAGGTCGCGCAGATAAATTAAAAATACAGGCAACAGGAACCCAAGCAGAATCGCTATACTGTACACTCGTGATGGAATCGGGTTTACCAGGTTGAAGTTTGGAAGAGCAATGTCGAGTATACGTGAACCGGCAATAGTCGAAGCCTGTGCAATTTCCGATTCTTCGCGTTTCTGCATCAGGAACAGGTAAAGGTTTCTTTTTATTTCCTGCTGTCTTGCCTTTTCTGTACCCATGCGCTCCTTTTCAGGAATAGATGTGACCTGTTTCTTTAACGAACTCGTTTGCGTGGTAAGATTCTTAATATTCGTTTTGTAAACCTGTTTGATATTTGCAAGATTCTCCAGCATTTTCACTCTTGCCTGTTCGATATTCTGTTCAAGATTTTTAACAACCGGGTTGTTTAGTGTCGCACCCGTCTGCAATTGCACGAGCCTGTCTCTCACAAGTTCATTGTAAGCAGCTATCAGCTGCATGAGTGTTGGGTCGGTAAGCCCGAGTGTCGAAGGAACAAGTGTCAGCTTGTTCTGCGGCTGGTTCACATAATCTTCAATCAACTCCGCTATCTGCAATTGCAATTCCTGTTCGTTAAGGCTTTGCGTGAGTGAGTTTATATTGTTGAAGTAAAGTTCCGACTGAACAGGAAGATTGATAACATCGCGGCTGGTACGAAATTGCTGTAGGTTTCCTTCAACACTATCCAGCTGTGTTCCAACGAGCGTAAGCCTGTCGTTGATAAAGTTGAGAATCTTGCGATTCATCTCGTTTTTATCTTCGATTGCTGCACGGTTGTATTGTTCCATCAGATGGTTCAATATGCTTGCAGCAAGAACAGGATTATCATGTACGTAAGAAAGACTCAGCACATTCGAAAGATCATTGGCAGGCGTAACACTCAGGCCGCGTTTGTAATAGTTAGCGGCATTCATGAGCGGTAAATACTGAATTACAAACTCCCTGTATTCAAGCTGCCTGTACGATGATGCCTCGTTGGGCAATAATTTGAAGGTGCCATGAGGAATTTTGAATTCCTGTCCTATAACGTATTCTTCCTTGCCCTCGCCAAGCCGGAAAGTTCGCCAGTCTTTACTGGCATTAATATGCAGGCTGAAAGATTTTGTACTGTCTTTCAGTTCAAGTATTACGAGTTCGAGTGGATAATCGGGATAGATATCTGTTGTCTTTACATTCGCGATTACCGAATATTTTTTCTGGAGGTTTAATGTTTTCACCACTCTTTCCATGAGCGTACGTGAACTCAGGATAAGCATTTCATTCTGCTTATTGGTGGCAGACTGAAACAATCCGATGTCAGAGAACATATCCTGCGAAGTAATCGCGCCGTTGCCACGTTCATTATCGTTCCTGATCAGTAAAGTAGCGGCAACGCTGTACATGGGTTTGGTATACCTGAGGTAAAGCCATGCAACAGCGAGGCTGAGAATTATGCACAATGCAAACAGCCAGCTGTAGTGAAGATATTTGAGGAGAAACTCTTTAGGATTTATCCCTGAAGAATCATCTTTGTCCTTATTGTTAAGCTGGTAAGCGTAACCGTTTTCGTTTTCCATTAGTTAGTTAAGATATTTATGGTACTAACCAGAACTCCCAACGCAGAAACTGCCCCGATAACAATTCCGAATGTGCGAAGTCCGGATTGATCCGAGTTTATAATTTTGCTGTTGTTCATTTCTACGTACACGATATCGTTTTGTCGCAAGTAGTAAAAGGGAGAATTGAATATATCGCCTTTGTTGATGTCGAGAGTGCCTGTTTGTTTCACATTGTCGGTTTGCCTGATCACCCGGATATTATTTCTCTTTCCGTAGATCGTAAGATCCCCCGCGAGCCCGATGGCATCGATAATTGTTACCCGTTCGCTCGGTATAGAATACGTTCCCGGCTTTGCAACTTCTCCGAGTATGGTTATCCGGTAGTTTGATAGTCTTACTGTAACGCTGGCTGAATCAATAAACTGTTTGAGTTTGCCTTCGAGAACATCTGTCAGTTCCGATCTTTTAAGACCCGCCGCTTTTACCCTGCCAATATATGGAATGCTGATGTTACCGTTTTCGTCGACCAGGTACCCACTCGGGGAGCTGGCTGTCGCGCCGCCACCCTGGGTGGTAATCCCTGATTCAGTAGCGGCATCAGGCTGATTAAACAATTTAGCGCTGGCCTCGTTCGGAGTGACCACCACAATTGAGAGGATATCACCCTTCTGCAGAACAGGTTCGTATTGTGCCGCGGCCCTCTGCAACATGCTGTCGGATATTTCCCTGAAATAAATTGCCTGTTGGGTAAGCTTTTTGGATGATTTACAGGAGAAAAGTGCAATTCCGACCAGTAAGAGTAAACTCAACCTGAATATTGGACGCATATGGGTTAGTGTTAATGCAACTCGGGCATGGCTTCGCCTCCTCAGTCACATCTTCATTTTTATGACTGCTAAACGTTTGGCGACCTCAAATCTTGTTCAATTCCTCATTATCAATAAAAAAAGGGCATAAATGAGTACCGCTTGCGATACTTTTACACCCTTTTATCTTAATGGTATCAAAATAAGAATTGACTATTTATGAGGTTTTTCATTTTCCATAACAAATATACCAGAATTTAAATACCTCCGATGCGGAAAATCCTCCAAAAACTGCTGAAAAAACCTGTCACCTGGCTCGCTATAAAACTCTCATCCTCACCGCGAAAAAAGCAGGTTTTTGAGTCCCTTTCCTCGTTGCTGGGAACCCTGAAAGACGCACGGCCGGGACACCCGCTGATCGTTCCATTTGAAGTGGATAAAGGAAAGTTTATCATCCTGTCCGACCAGCACAAAGGCGCTAAAGACCTGGCAGATGATTTCCGCAACACCGAAACAAATTACCTGGACACCCTCCAGTACTATCTTGATAGCAACTTCACTTTTATAAACCTGGGCGATTGCGAAGAACTCTGGGAATCGAAACCGTCGGTAGTTGTGGCAAAGAACCGGAAAACGCTCGAGATGGAGGCGCGGTTCCTGACCGCTGGACGCTACTTCCGCATCTACGGCAACCACGATCTCGAATGGAGCTTCGATCCCCAGCGAATACTCCATCTAAAACCGGTGTTCGGTCCTAAACTCACTGTGAGCCAGGGACTTCTGCTCCATTGCACATATAAAGAAAAAAAGTATTCCATCTTCCTCGCACATGGTCACCAGGGCGACCAGCGAAGCGATGGTAACTGGTTCAGTAAAATTTTTGTGGCCTGGATATGGACACCGATCCAGCGATTCCTGCAGATTCAATTAGACAGGGTTTCGGACTCCTTTGAACTGGTCGACAAACACAATATCCTGATGTATGAATGGAGCGCGACCCAAAAAGATTTGCTGTTTATTTCCGGCCATACGCATAAACCAGTCTTCGCTTCGCTCGATCACATCGACCGGTTGACAAGGCAGCTTGAGATCGCGCGTTCGCAGGGAGACCATGTTTTGATACGATCGCTGGAAAAAGAAATTTTGAACAGGCAGGAAGAGTACGCAGGCAAAAAGGTCGTGAAGACCATGGCAAAACCAACATATTTCAATTCGGGTTGCTGTTGCTATTCGGATGGAGACCTTACGGGAATAGAAATAGAAAATGGATTCATCAGGTTGGTGAAATGGAAGTCTGACGAAGGAAAAAGCACGCGGATTGTACTTGAGGAATCGCCACTCTTTTACCTTTTTGATCTTCTCGAATCAGAATAAAGTTCCTTGCGTTCCGGGCCTCATAAATTTCGTTGTATCCAGTTCCATTCTTTCATGATTAAGTCCATACTTCGATGTGTACTTCCGGTATTGCATGGCTACTATTTCGGCAATATTTCCCTCTCCCCTCATTCTTACGCCCCACCTGCTGTCGTTTACTTTTCCATCATGACTTCCTTCGATCATGTGCCATACCTTATCGGCACGATCGGGAAAGTTTTTGTAGAGCCAGTCGTGGAATAATAGTTTGATTGAACCATTGAGCCTTATGAAGGTGTACGCGGAAAACCTTGCGCCTGCTTCGCTCGCGAGTTTGATGATGTCGTGCATTTCATGTTCATTAAGCCCGGGGATCATTGGTCCCAGCATAACGCCCATCCTGATACCCTGGTCACTTAATTCTTTAATCAGTCTAAGGCGCTGTTTGCTGGTTGTTGTCCGCGGTTCCATTACCCGGCGTAAGTCTTCATTGAGAGAAGTGACCGAAACGAGAATGGATACCAGGTTACGGTCGGACATTTTTTTGAGGATATCCATATCACGCAGCATGCCCGCGTTTTTGGTAATCATCCCGACAGGCTGGTTGAATTCAAGACAAACTTCGAGCAGTCCTCTTGTTAACCGGAATTTCTGTTCCGCAGGCTGATAACAATCAGTGTTCCCGCTCAACCCGATAGGAAGACACTCCCATTTGGGATTCATCAGGAACTTGCGCAGAAGTTCGGGAGCGTTTTTCTTGACGATAATCTTTCTTTCAAAATCTAACCCGGCGCTATAGCCGAAGTACTCAAAAGAGTTCCTCGCATAGCAATAGATACAACCATGTTCACAACCCTGGTATGGGTTCATGCTATAAAACATTCCTACATCCGGACTGTCGACTTTGTTAACTATACCTTTTGCGTTCTCGATTAAGTATTGTGTTGGCGAGTTCGGGTCGGACCAGTCATCAATACTTTCGATATGTTCGCGTACGCGTGTGGTTTTTAAAAATTTATTCGGAGTGTTAATCTGCGCACCTCTTCCCTTCAGGTAGGTGTTTAACTCCTGTTCATTCTCCTCCATTATCTCTCCTCGTTGAAACCGTTAGAAAAATAGTTCGCCCTGCTTCGTAATGACGGGCATGTTCATAAAATCGAAACGCTGAACAATCTGGTACGGTTTATCGCCCAGCGGACGTTTGAGCAGCAACATTCCGTCGGCAATTATTTTAGCCGAGAAATGTGTGTTTGAATACTCGAGCCAGCCTTTTTCGTACTGCCACGGCAACAACTTTCTCGCGACCGGTATAAATGGCTCCGATATGAAATGCGGTTCGTGATCCGGATCGGCTTTCATTAGCTTTTGAGCGGTTTTCAACTCCTTCACAAGATTCTGCACAGGCGTTTTGGTTGCGACATTTATATAGATAGTATGCGAAGGAAAACTAGCGAAGCCTTTTAGTTCAATTTTAAAAGGCGTCATGCCCATGGCAATATGATGAAAGCGGTTGACAATCTTTTCTTCCAGCATGGCGTACGTTACGAAATGGACCAGCGCCATGTGAGGTTTGCCGTTTAGTGGCATTCCGGGATGGAACTTGTCGTTGAACTCCTTGCGTATGCCGATGATTCTCTTTCTTAAATCTTCGTTTGGAGCGATCACTAAAAGATAGTCGTTGAGGCGATATCCGGGCATTGTGGAATGGAACTTTTCCATAGTCTCCTAATTTTATTAGATGTAAATTACTAAATATTTTAGTAAATGCCAAATATTTTTGGTAATGTCTCAGTTTGAAATTTTGCCTCTCCGCCGATCCCTCGCTGCGCTCGGGATGACAGTAAAGACCCTGACGTCATCCCGAACCGAGCGAAGCGAGTGTGAGGGATCAGCGGTAATGCCTTACCTGAATATATTTTCAGCGTCAGCCACCGCCTCAGGCTTTCCAACATCAATAAGAAGCGAATCCGTGTGATCGAAGCTTTTGATCACCTCATCCTTAGCAAGGGATAAATACAAATCCACCATTGAAAACTTCCCTTCCAGCGAACACAAAGAAAATATCCGCGGATCTATCACGTGAACCCCACTGAACGCCTTCGGGTATACATCAGCGGTAGTACGAACAATTTTCTGTTCGCCTGTCTTCACATTTTTCCATCCACACAAATTATCCAGGTGATCAAACAAAAAGTACCTCGACGTTTCCCTGGCCGTAGTAGCAATCGTAGCAAGGGGCATCAGCTTACGATGAAATCCAATCATCGATCTCAAATCAAGCGTCGTCAGTATATCCACATTCATGAGAACGAATGAGTCATTTTTCAAATATTCTGCTGCCTTCATCAACCCCCCACCGGTCTCCAATACTTCACCCCTTTCATCACTCACCGTAACCTTACTTCCCCAGCCATTGTTCCTATCAATCGCATCTTCAATCTGATCAGCGAAATGATGAACATTTACTATTACATCACGAATACCTGCCGCTTGCAGGTATTCAATATTTCTCTGGAGTAAACTTTTACCGTTGATTGGTGCGAGAGCTTTCGGATGTTTGTCGGTCCACGGTTTAAATCGCGTTCCCAATCCGGCGGCAAGTATCATCGCTTTCATCCGTATATTTTTTACAAGACAATATTCAGCATCATGCCGCTCCGGTTTGGATAATCCGTATTGTAGTGTAAACCCCTGCTTTCTTTTCTCAGCTGGGCACATTTTACAATCAGGTATCCAACAGTAATCATATTTCTCAGCTCACACAGTTGGGGTGAAAGTGTCGTCGCCTGGTACAGCGCCTCTGTCTCCTCCCACAACAAATCAAGCCGCTTCATCGCGCGTTCCAAACGCACATTGGTTCTTACGATGCCGATATAATCGCTCATCAGCAATTGAAGCTCTTTCAAACTTTGTGTAATAAGAATCATCTCTTTTGGTTCCGAAGTGCCGGAACTGTTCCAGTTGGGAATACCCCTCTGAAAAGAAATTGAATTTATAGTTAGCGCCGCATCAGCTGCACAACGGTGTGCGAACACCATTGCTTCGAGAAGTGAATTACTCGCAAGCCGGTTAGCGCCGTGAAGGCCCGTACTTGCACATTCACCGCACGCATATAAATTCCTGATCGATGTTCTTCCCCATTCATCCGTTTTTATTCCACCACAGCTGTAGTGTGCGGCAGGCGCAACAGGTATCATGTGCTCCGAAACATCAATCCCAATCGATTTACATTTCTCATAAATGTTCGGAAAATGTTCCTTGAATTTTTCAACCGGAATGTGCCGTACATCGAGGAACACATGTTCCGTACCGGTAATCTTCATTTCGTTGTCTATCGCCCGCGCAACAATATCACGCGGTGCAAGATCTTTTCGCGAATCATATCTTTCCATGAACGCCTCTCCATTCTTATTCCTCAATATCCCGCCATCTCCCCTTACTGCTTCCGTTATCAAAAAAGATTGACCGCTTAAACCTGGTTCATATAGCGCCGTCGGATGAAATTGTATAAATTCCATATTCTCGATACGGCCCTTTGCGCGGTAAAGCATGGCAACCCCGTCACCTGTTGCGATGGAAGGATTTGTGGTAAAACGGTACACCTGCCCATTGCCACCGGTAGCCAGCAATGTTTTTTTTGCGAGGATCGTTT
>JAEUVS010000144.1 GCA_016786745.1 Chitinophagaceae bacterium
AGACCACTGATGTTACCGTTTACTCCATAGCTCATCCTCAACTTAAGATTGACAAGCTCCGCAGGAAATGACCAAAAATTTTCTTTGTCTACATTCCAACCTACCGATACCCCGGGGAAGAATCCCCATTTATTGTCAGCACCAAGATTGGAAGCTCCGTCGTATCTCATATTAAGCGAGAGAAGATATTTTTGATCGAAGTCGTAATTCACTCTTCCAAAATATCCCAGTATTACCTGCTTAGTTATTGAACTGTTAACCAATACGGGTTCAGCGGAAGCGTTTAAAGTGGGAATAAGATCGGTCGATGCGTTGCGACCCATTGCATTAAACACTGATTGCTCTCTGTCGAAATAAGAAATACCGGCTTTCGCGTTAAGATTGTGAAATAAACCAAAGGTTTTTTGATAGGAAAATACGCCATCAACCTGGTTCTGTCTCCAACGACTTGTGTATGAAGTAGCTTCCCTGGAGGTGTTAAGGGCTAAGGGCCCGTCGAGAAACGATGGCTGAAATCTCCAGAAGTCTTCATTTAAGTTATATAGAGAGACCTGTGGATCGAAGGAAAAGCCCGGTAAAATATTCCAGCGGGCTCCGGCCGACAAAGTAAGGTTTTGGGTAGTATTCTTGCCCCTGATATTGTTCATCGTATAAACAGGATTGCTGGTGTACTGGTTGTCGCCGGGTGCCAACGTACCGTCTTCAAAGGTGTACTTGGCAGTAGGTGGCAGAGAACCATTCCTGTAAAACGATACAAATGCATATGGTGAAGCGGGCTCTCTTTTATTCGAATTAGAAAACATCACCCTTCCGAAGAAGCTCAGGTTATCGCGCGCCTTGATTGTACCATTAAGATTGAAGGATAAACGGTCATATTTTGTTGTGATGATCGGGCCCTCAGCACTCATGAAGCCTATTCCCGCGTTGAAAGTTGCTTTATCAGTGCCACCGGTTATCTCAGCAAAATGATTATGCGACATTCCGGTTTGAAATGCGAGGCCCTGGAAATCGGTCTCCTTAAATATTATCGTTTTCGACGGATCCAGAGGATCCGGCATACTTTCCCATCCTTCATTGAGCTTATGCTCATTTTCCGGACTTAAAAATTGCGTAGTGAATGCGGTATTGTTGGTAAGGTCGTTTCCTGTACCGAATCCATTCGGAAGATTTTCACTGTTTGAGGGAGCAAATTTAGGGTAAGGCACTGTACTCAATCTTGAAAGAGTAATATAGTCGCGAGCCGAGGCAAGATCATAAGTTTTTCCCTGCTTCGAAATTCCGAAGTCGTATCTGTAATTAATTTGAGTTTTTCCCGGTTTTCCCGACTTGGTTGTGATAATCACAACGCCATTCGATCCCCTCGCACCATATATAGCGGTTGATGCAGCATCTTTTAATACCTGAATGGATTCGATATCATCCGAGGCAATATTGTTCATATCGTTTCTGATGATTCCATCAACAATGTATAGCGGCGATGCGCCGTCGGGATTATTGATGGACGTACCTCCGCGCACTATTACCCTCGGTGCGGCTCCAGGTTGACCTGATATACTTTGTACACGAACACCGGGTAAAGCACCTTGGAGCGCTGATGCCGGGTTCGTGAACGGAACGTTTTGTAAAATCTTGTTATCGAGTTTGGAAATTGAACCGGTAACGGTTTCCCTTGACTGGGTACCGTAACCCACCACAACAACACCTTTAAGATTTGATACGTCTTCTTCAAGAATCGCATCTACCGATTGTTTACCGCCAACAGAAATTTCCTGGCTCGTGTAGCCAACATAACTAAACACCAGGATACCAGCAGACGCGGGTGCGTTCAACCTAAAATTTCCGAGGTCGTCAGTTACAGTTCCTACCGAAGTACCTTTCACGCCAACACTTACTCCTGCGATGGCGGCGCCTTTCGCATCCTTTACAGTTCCCGATATTGTTGATTGCGACAATGCAGTGAGACAGAAAAACTGAAGAGCGAGGATGACCGTAAGAATACGTTTCATAATTTTTAGTTTTGGATGTAGTCAACTATTTTTGAAATTATCAAAAGCAGGATTACGGACTACTTCGAAAATACTTTTAATGATGAGGTATTTCTTATCCTTTTCTCTACATTAATAATACTTTTTTTCAAAATCACTTTTGCAGATTAGAATAATGGCGAGCAAATCGTTTTCCAGACATACTGTTATCACCAGATAGTCCAGCCACCGTCAACAACCAGGTTGTGACCGGTTACATAAGTAGATGCGTCAGAAAGAAGAAAAGCAACCGCTCCTGAAATTTCGTGCGATACTCCTATTCGACCCATTGGAGTTTTAGCAGCCAGCCGTTCAATAAATTCAGGATGAAGTTTTTGTACCGAAGGATTTGGAAACGGACCAGGAGAAACACAATTGCACCTCACATTTTGTTTTGCCCAGTGTACTGCAAGGTAACGCGTCATTTGAATAATGCCGGCTTTCCCCATCCCATATTCAACAGGATTTTTATTCATTGGTTCCCTGTAGGCATTGGGGTCTGGCGATACCATGCCGTACATACTAGAAAATAAAACAATACTGCCGCGGCCTTCGTTCGCCATTGCCGTTCCTACTTCACGCGCGAGCAAAAACACTGATGTGAGTGCTCCATGATTCACATGATCAAAATCTTCGGCAGTAATTTCTTCAAGTTTTTTATCGGTTGCAACGGTGGTGAGAATAACAAGACCGTGAGGCGCACCTCTTTCTTCAATTTGCCGTTTAATGAATTCACGCGTAGCGATCGTGTCTGTTATATTGAGTGTTACAGGTGTAACCCGCTTCGACTGAAGAGTATCTGTGAATGAATGCGCCCGGTCGTCGAGGTCAACACACAATACATTTGCACCTGCCGCATTGAGAAGCTGCACAATTGCCCTGCCAAGATATCCCGCGCCACCAAACACCCAAATATCTTTGCTCTGTAATGTTAGTATACGCTGTACGTCGTTGTTCATTTGATGCTCACGCATTTAGTCCGCCGTCCATTACAATATTAGTTCCGTTGATATAGGCTCCCGCCTCCGACGTTAACAAAACCATCAGTCCCTTTATATCGTCCCTGTTTGCCATCCTTTTCAAAGGAACTTTGCTGCGATAATTTTCTATGAACTGAGGAGGTTGATTATTCAACAATCCACCGGGGCTCACACAATTTACCCTTACATTTTTATCTGCAAGCATTTGGGCCAGATACCGGGTTAAGTTGAGTAATCCCGCATTGTGAAAATAATAATCCGGAGGTGGCTTCATGCTCATGTCCGTTCCTGCATAATTCGACAGGTCGGGGCCGTAGAGACCCATAATCGAACCTATATTCACGATACTTCCTCCGCCGCTTTCTACAATCACTTCCACCAGTTCGCGCGTAATATCCATTACACCTGTTGCATTTACCTGCATCGATTCTGAAAACTGCGCGATAGGTGCATCATAATCTTTCATGGGCCGGGATACTGCATTGTTGATCAGGCCGTGCAGCTTTCCGAACTGCGAGAGGATATTTTTTTTCAACTCTATAATTGAATTATGATCTCCCTGGTCCAATCGCATCGCATGAACATTCAGCTTACGGTCCTGGAATTCCTTCGCAACCAGCCGGCATTTTTCAAGGTCCCTCGAAGCGATGATTACAGTGGCATCGGCTTCCGCCAACCCTTCCGCTATGCATTTTCCATAGTGGCCGGCTCCTCCGGTTACAAGAATAATCTTATCCTTCAGGCTAAGGAGTTGTTTTACGTTCATACCGGTTGCTTGTTTTTCAGGCAAATACTTTTCCCGTTCTGTTCAAGGCTTTCTTTGGCAGCAATCAATGTTCTGATAATATTTTCGGTTTTATAAAAAGGAACCCGCGCCCGCCCTTCTTCAACTGAATATACAAACTCCGCGATATTGTCGCGGAACATAGTGAACCAGTCTTTCATCTCGATGATGCACCAACCCTGCTGACCGAATACAGATATCTGGAAGGTGAGCGCAATGTCCATGAACAGATGAATCACCACCTTCGGACCATTTTCAAATTCAAGACAAACGATATCCTTCTGGTACCCGCCAACATTTTTTAATGAAAGAGGTGCTGCATCGTCCATGAGCGTAAAGATGCCTTCGATCATATGCACGCCATACTTTAACCAGTCTTTCTTGCCCACGGCCGTGATCAATTCTATTTTGCCAAGGCTTTCCCGCTCTTCCATGAATGGTTTGCACTCTTTTGAAAAACGCATGGAAGAACAGGACATGATCAACTTTCCCTTTGACGATTCTTTCCTGAAATAATCCAGGTCGGCATTGTTTAAAGCAAGTGGCTTATCGATGAATATCGGAATATCACGTTCAATAAAAGGACGCGCCATCGAAACATGATTTTCCGCATCATCACGAAGCAGCATTACTGCATCCACTTCCCCAATCATATCCTCGATATGATCCACAACCTTCTCTATTTGAGCTGAACGTGCAATGCCTGACGACAGAAGCTTGTCCTGTGTCCAGATGTGGGTTACAATACAATTTCTGATTCCCAACGCATCTTTATTTGCACGCAGATAAGCGTTCACACCAGGAAATCCTGCGCCCGCAATTTCACTTTCGTCAAAGTGACCGTTTATAATCGACGACCATGAATACGGGTGAGCGTTTCCCGGGCTCATTCCTATTATTCCGATTCGTATCATGACACTAATGACATTTAGTACGGTTTACCGGGTAGCGGACCTGGAGCTTTCGCTCCGTTTGATTTGGATGCAACAATGTCGTTGAATTTTTGGAACAGGCCGTTGCAATACTTTACAAGCCCTGCGACATCGGCGCCCACATTTATAAATGTGTATCCGATATCGATCAATTCGTCAAGGCTGTCGATTGGAGCCGACGTGGCGGCGAATTTTCCATGCTTCATGGCGGCCTTTGCAACCAGCTTCCGTGCTTCAATCAATTCGGGATGATTCCAGTTTCCCGGCGCCCCGATACTTTGACTAAAATCTCCCGGGCCAAAGAATAACACATCAAATCCCGGTAAAGAAGCAATTGCATCTAATTCTTTCAGAGGTTCAACATCTTCAATCTGGAGAACGATGAATCGTTGCTCATTCGCTTCGCGCAAGTACTCTGCAAAGTCTCTCTGCGTGTATGCTCCATCGGCACTTCCTCCATCGATGGGCCTGAGTCCCAGCGGATGAAAGCGCGTAGTATGGATCACCTGCTTCGCATCCTCTACACTCATGATGTGAGGTACCATAATTCCTGTTGCATCCATCTCGAGCGGCTTTATGTAGTCACTGTAACTTCCGCGTGGAACCCGGACCATCATATCTACGTCATAAATTTTTGATGCCCAAACCTGCGCATTCAATACACTCCAATCCTGCGCAAGATGCTCGCGGTCGGTCCACAAACAATCTACTCCCGACATCGATGCAATTTCTGCAACCTGTCCATCTGCGAGATTTATTTTAAGGCACGACACTACTTCGCCGGCACGCAGTTTTGTCAATACCCTGCTTTCCCTCATATTCTGGTTCATGTGACGTTTTTGTTTAAAGTTAATTCCACGCCTTTTGTAAAAACCTTATCCAGTTCTTATGAAAAATATTGTCAACGTCTTCCTGTTTGTATCCCCGATTTATCAGTAATGTTTGAAAATTCTGTAAATCAGCAATAGAATCCAAATCCCACGGCGACTGCTCCGTTCCGAATATACCATCAAGATCGCTGCCGATACCGATATGCAGGCTGTTGCCGGCTATCTGGCAAATATGATCCCAGTGATCTACCAGTTTTTCAAGAGTAATATCCAATTGCCACGGGTCGGAGACCTGATCGATAAATCTCAGGTCGAGAGCCCAGCAATCGAGCATGCCGCCGATAACCGCATTGCGACCGATCAACTGTTTGATTTGTTCATCGGTCAACTGCCGCTGGTTGGACACAATTTTCCTTACATTATGATGACTCGCCCAGATAGGTCCGTCATAATTATCGATAACAAAACTGAATCCTTCGTCGGTGAGATGTGTTACGTCGAGAATAAGGCGAAGCTTTCCCGCTTCCTTCAGCAACTCCATGCCAGCCTGTGTAATTTCTCCTTTCGATTTTGTTCCGGGTGCATATCTGCCAGGGCCAAAATGAGAAAGCCCGATAGCTCTAAGCCCATAGTCGCAGGCCTTCTGCAGGTAAGAAATATCCACCAGCGAATCGGCGCCTTCCAAACTTAAAATATATCCAACCGCTTTCGAATCGTCAGGCTTACTTTCATCTTCCCACAAACGAAGATGCGCATTTAATTCATTGGAAGATTTAATTTGAACCATCTCGCCAAGTGCTTCCATTTCGCGATACCACGCCAATTGCGCCTGCGTCATCGCCCATGCCTGCTGAGGTGAATTCCATCCCCGGAATCCACCTGACTGCTGGCGTACACGGGCGAGTTGTGTAGCCACGACTATTCCTATTTTTCCCTTTCTTAGTTCGGGAAGGCATACTGTTCCCTTCCCACGGTCGGGTTTATCAGTCATATGCATTTCACGCTGCCTGATTTCTGCGAGAGGCCGCGTAAGGTCTCTGTTCCATTCGATGGCATTCATAGCCAGATCGAGATGCGCATCAAAAATCAGTTTGTTTTTCATTGAAGGGGCGAATGTGAATTCAGGTTTTTATGATCAAATGGATATTTTTTTATTATCTCATGAATCTGGACGCTGAATTTTCTGAATATCTCGTTCCACCTGTCAGAATCGCCATTCTCGTATTCATAAAACCCCTTTCCATTTTCCATTCCCAGATTTTCTTCAGAAATGGTAGTCTTCATAAAATGCGCCACCTCGCTATCCTTGGACAGTTCGGGATTGAGGCCTTTCATAACAATGCCATACGCGTAGGTGCCCATTAAATCGATGTACCTGCAGTTGCCTGCAAACGGCAGATAGTAGCCAGGATCGTTACGGCAGGCCCTGTCAATGTCTTCGATTGAAGCATATCCGTTCTCCACGAGAAAGAATGCTTCTCTGGCCATAGCGCTGAACATTTTTGCCCTGATGCTAAGATCATTAGAAATAACGTAGGGATCCTTGTTCCAATTAGTTCGTGCGAGATTCAGCAACGCCCTGGCTGCACATTGGTCCGTTTTTTCGTTTGCATTAAGTTCGAGAAAAAAAGTAGTATGAGCAGGATATGCCCAGTTCAGGCCGATCACACGCTCGGGAGACTGGCAATTCTTTTGCAGGTCTGTGAGCCGGAAGCTTTCGTTGTTTATTGCAATTATAGCATCGGAGGGCAGGATATTCTCCAACTCCTCCAGCAGAAAACGTTTACAGGCCACATCTTCATCAGTAACAGCAATGGCAATTTTATGGGCAGACTTAGTTCTCAAACTGTTCTGCACTTCTAATTTCCGGAGAATTCCTTTCTGCTTCGGATCGCTTAGATCGCCCCAATGTTCTCTGATGTATGCGGTAGCGCTATCTCTGTCTTCTGTAATCAATGATACAGGATGACCGGCCTGCATTAAACAGGTTACAATGCTATAGGTCAATTTACCAGTGCCGGCAATTAGTATGATATCATCTTTGGTGCATGTGTATTTCATAAATTTTTTTCAGATCTTCTTTAAAACTTCTTCCGCTACTTCAATAGCATGATCTATGTCTTTCATTGTATGTGCACTACTGATATACCATAATCCCCTGCCTATAATTCTCACTTTCCGGTCATGCATGGCCGCAATAAATTTTTTGAGTTTGAGGGTGTCGAATGTCAGCGTGTCCCTGTAATCTTTTACCACTTTCAGATCGGTAAATCCTGTATGAAACATGGGCCCCACCCCCTCGCATAGTAAATTCTGACCTGCTGAGGTAGCAATCTGCTGAAGAGAAGACATCAGCTTTTTTCCGTAGTCAAACATCCTGTCGTACGGATTTTCTCTTTCGAGCACCTCGATCGTTGCGAGGGCTGCGGCGACTGTGGGATTGCTGGAGTTCATGGTGCCTGCATGAATCACCTTACCTGCTTCGATCAAACTCATCCATTCTCTGCGACCCACCACAGCGCTGATGGGATAACCACTTCCCATCGCTTTGGCGAAGATTGAAATGTCGGGTGTAACACTAAAATATTGTTGCGCTCCGCCCAGGCTCATTCTGAATCCTGTTATCACTTCATCAAAAATCAGCGCTATGCCGTATTTGTTACATACTTCTCTCAATCCGGGTAGAAAATCATTTTCGGGAAGAATACATCCGTTGTTGCACATCACAGGCTCGGTTATAATCGCTGCAATTTCGCTGTGCCTCGACTCTACGGTTTTTCTGAGCAGGTTGATATCGTTCCAGGGCAGAATGATAAACTCGTCTCTCGATGCTTGAGAGAGGCCTTCACTCCAGGGAAAAGCCTCCGGACTCTCGCGGCTTTTCAACGCGGCAGGCGAGGGAGTGGAAATACCCCACGCAACATTGTCGAGCCATCCGTGATAATGACCTTCGAAACGTAAAAATTTTGGCTTCCCCGTTTTCGCTCTTGCCACCCTGAAAGCGGTTTGAACCGCTTCGGAACCATCGAGGCAAAATCGGATCAGCTCCGCTGAAGGAATTGCCTCGTTTAATTTTTCAGCCAGTTCAATTTCTTTTATATGCTGTCCGGCAAATAACTGCCCCTTCCTGGAATATTTGCTGACGGAGGAAAGAACATGGGGATGAGAATGGCCGAGTATCAAAGGTCCCTGGCTTAGGGTGAAGTCTAAATATTCATTGCCGTCGGCGTCGTAAATGCGGCTTCCTTTGCCGTGGGTATAGAAAATAGCATGCGGGTGATTGTATTTCCGGAATTCAGAAGAAACACCCCCTGCCAATACTTTTTGAGCTCTTTGCAACAATGCCCCCGACTCGTTATAAAGTGTTTTCTCCATTCCTGAAATCCTTTATTCCCTGCAAATTTTCGGGATAGCTATTTCATTTTTTTGCTATGCAATCTATTTCAACACAAATGCCCTCCAGCAATACAGATTGTACCGTGGTTCGTGCTGGCCTGATGCCAGGAAAATATTCGGCGTAAACCTTATTGAAACGGGCAAAATCATTTACATCCTTAAGGTGCACTGTGCACTTTACGATATTGTCCATAGTCATCCCCGCTGCTTCTACGATAGCTTTGATATTATCGAGTGTAAGTCGTGTTTCCTCTTCGATTGAACCCAATACGAATTTCGAAGTGTTGAAATCTACAGCCGCCTGGCCGCTTACAAAAAGAAATCCATCTGTAAGAACACCATCCGAGTAAGCGCCTGTTACAAAACCGGGGTTCCGGTGAGGATGATATACTCTTTCTTTACTCATAAGACGAGGCGCGTTTGATATTAGAATGTTTCAAAAGTAACCTTAGGCCTAAACGCTTTATGTTACTTTTATCTACATTTATAATACTTTTTTGCGGAAAGACCCGGTTCGATTAATTGCCGTTACTCAACCTCTTTTTGAACTCCGTTGGAGTCATCTTTTTGATCCTTTTAAACTGCTTGTTGAAGTTGGCCAGGTTGATATAACCACATTGATAGGCAATCTGCACGATGGTCTGCTCATCTTCGGCGAGCAATTTACAGGCATGACCTATTCTTACTGAATTGAGATATTCCACGAAGGTCACCCGGTAATGCTCTTTGAAGTAATTGCAGAATGTAGTGATGGCCATGTTTGCATAGGAGGCCACTTGCGGCAGCGTAATTTCTTCCTGGTAGTTGCGGAGTATATATTCTGTTATCCTGTTGTAGCGGTCGGTACTTTTAAACTCTGTGGTTTTCATAAATCCGGGGCTGATGAGTAGTTCGTATTCTGTTGTGTCGGACAGTATATCGAATATCATGAAGAGTGCGCTGATCCTCTGCAAACCATTTATGCTGATCATCTTCTTCATGATCTTATTGATCTTCTCTCTCGTTTTTCCTTTTATCACCATCCCATGCTTCGACGAGTTGAAAAAGTTTTTCAGATTTTCCAGCTCCGGAATTTTCATCAGGTTCTGCCCGAGAAAATCTTCACCAAAATGAATAACGATTGCTTCGGCCATAGTATCCGCTTCACCATTGATGTATATTGGGTCGTTAACCCACACATGCGGAACCATCGGGCCCATGAAAACGAGGTCGCCTTCCTTGAAATTTCCAATGTGATCGCCTACCATTCTCTGGCCTGTACTCTTTGTTACCAGCACAAGCTCGTACTCCGGATGGTAGTGCCATGGACAGGGAAAGAATTGACCCAACTCCTTGAACACAATAAAAGATTTGTCTAAATCCTGTGGCAGACGCCACTCAACAACTTTCATTATTCAATTTTAAATAAATTTAATAATTACCAATATTCCTGAAAAATCGAATCACAATTTTAAAGGATTGTATGATCTGAATGCCCGGCCAACTACTACTTTTAAATTCTGTTAAAGATGAATCAGTCATTTAAAGCCGGGCTTGCGAGAATAGACATAACTCCTCCTCCCGGCACTATAATTAACGGCGATTTTATCGTCCGCAGAGCCAATAGCATCCATGACAGCTTATACGTGGCGGCGATGGTTATGAAGAAGGATTTTGTGTGGACGGCAATCGTTTTAGCAGACGTTTGCGCAATGTCAAAAAGTTTCCTCGACGAGGTTAAGCGCGACATTTCGATGTCTACTCCACTCAAAGCCGAAAATATTCTGATCGCCAGCACACATGCGCATTCAACCGGATCGGTAGCCGACATTTTCCTCAGCAGCCCCGATTTTAATTACATGGCGCAGCTGCGGAAGAAAATAGTCGAGGCCGTAGCTGCGGCTAAAGAAAACATCGAGGATGCTAAAGTGGCGTTCGGAAGAGTGGAAGCTCCTGAACACGCAGTTTGCAGAAGATACTTTATGAAAAAAGGGTACAAGCCGTACAACCCGGTAACTAATTCCTTTGATAAAGTGAAGACAAACCCACTGGGAGATGAACATCTGATCGAAACACGGGTAGCTCAGACAGACATCGGGCTTAATTATGTTGCAATAAAATCTCTGGACGACCGGTGGCTTGGCTTATTGGCCAATTACTCGTTGCACTATGTTGGTGATTGTGCGCCTGATTCGATTTCATCGGATTACTTTGGAAAATTCAGGACAATGATCGCAGAAGATCTTGGCGCAGGAGAAGATTTTGTTGCGATCATGAGCAATGGCACAAGCGGCGACGTAAATATCTGGGACTTTATTGAACCGGGCCGCTATCCCAAAAAAGAACATGAAAAGAGCACCCTGATCGCTAGAGACCTCGCCCGCAAAGTTGCACAATCAATTCACCTGCTTGATTGGCAACATAATCCCGCCCTCGATGCTGCTTATGCTGAAGTGGAAATTAAAGTTAGAAAGCCATCGACAACAGATTTTGAAATTTCGAAGCGCGTTATGGACGACACCGACTATTCACAGTTACAGGTGTATGAAAATGGCAGAATTATCGAAGACAGTATCAGGCGGATATATGCAAGGGAACAGGTATTGCTCAACGAATATCCCGACCGCATTTTATTTCCGGTGCAGGCTATTAAACTCGGCAGTGGAATTATCGGTGGACTTGGAGGAGAATTTTTTTCAAAGACAGGCTTACTACTGAAACATGAATTTGGCAAGTATACATTCTTCACTGTTACTATGGCCAATGGTTATGTTGGTTATGTTCCTCCTGAAAATGAAATGCGGCTCGGCGGTTATGAAACCTGGCGGTGCCGCACAAGCTTTCTCGAAAGGGAGGCTGAGCAAATTATCAGGCAAAAGCTGAGTGTTCTTGTCAATAAAATCCGGTAGACGTTGCTTTTTGAAAAATTGTATTACGATTAGGAATAATAGTAGACGAAGTGTACAGGATGGTGAACTTACATTTGAACAGCCGATTTAGGTTTTCCTACATCTCAAAACTATCAACGAGAAAATATGACTACAAAATATTATTCCCTGATCCTCGCCTTAGCTCTGGTATTTACTATCGGAAGCATCTCTGAAACCACAAAAGCGCAAAGCTCTCCTCCATCTCTGAAAGCGAAAACTTATCATTCAGGCTACGAAGAAGCATTCGATTCTTATAACGGTATTTCGACTGCCAGCGACGGCAATATTTACTATGTATTGTGTTCGCACACGCCCGACAAAGGCGGTCAGATGTATCGCTTCACTCCTTCCATAGGAAAAATCAAACACCTCGGCGATCTGAATGAAGTTTGTGGAGAAAAAGATATGAAAGCGGTGTCGCAGGGCAAGAGCCATGTTACATTTATCGAATCGGATGGAAAATTGTATTTCTCCACTCATGTTGGGTATTACCAGCATGTCAACGGTCTTGAAAAGGCGATACCTCCTGCAGGCTTTAAACCGTATCCCGGCGGTCATATTCTCAGCTATGATCTTAAGACTGAAAAATTCGAAAACCTCGCTATTGCTGAAGATCATGAAGGGATTATTACGATGAATATGGACACGAAAAGAAAAATGATCTATGGTTTAACATGGCCGTCGGGAACTTTTATTGAATATGATGTGGCAAAAAAGCAATTGAAAAGTATTGGTAAAATAGCCGGCGCCGGCGAGTATGGCGAAGGCAAAAATTATCGTGTGGTCTGCAGGTCCCTCGCAATTAATCCGGATAATGGAAACGTTTACCTCTCAAATTCCGAAGGCGATATCCTGTACTACCGGCCGGGAAGCGGAAAGATTGAAAAAGTGGAAGAAGATGATTTGCGCAAAGATTACTTCGGCCAGTACGAACCCGGTTCTGCAGGTCACATGGCTTACAATTGGCGACAGGTGATCTGGCATCCTTCTTCAAAAAAGGTGTATGGTGTCCATGGAAATTCCGGGTACCTGTTTGAATTTGATCCGGCCCGGAACAGGGTGAAAGTGTTAGACAGGATCACCTCGATGCCATCGAAACAGTCGGGCATGTTCGATCAGTTCAGTTATGGATATCTGGGATTTACCCTCGGTCCCGACAGGAATACACTTTACTATCTTACCGGAGGGCCCATTTATGAAAACGGCAAACGCATTACAGGAAAATTAACGACGGTAACCGGTGAAGCGAAGGGCCTCGAAAATCTTCATCTGATAACTTATCACATTCCTACCGGCAAATACCAGGATCACGGAGCCATTTTTTATCCCGATGGTCAACGGCCTACCTGGGTGAACTGCATTGCGGTTGGCAAAGATGGAACTGTATATACGCTCGCAAGGATTACTGAAAATGGACGCACCCGCTCCGACCTCGTGAGTATTTCGGTTCCGGGGAAATAATTACGTGCCAAAGACATGATTTTAGACTTAATTCAGAATCGCAGATTCTACATCGCGAACAGCCACGACATCTGGCAGCGCGCATTTGATTTTATTTTATCGGTAAACGCTGAAACGAAACCCGACAAATACATTTTTGACGGCGATCTCTTTTTCGCCTTCGTACAGGAATTTGAAACAAAGCCGGTAGCGGAGGGCATTGTAGAAATCCATCACCAGTATATAGATATTCACGCAGTGGTACAGGGAAGGGAGAACATTTTTTATACAGAGATAACCGCGCTGCGGATGGTGAAAGACTATACTCCCGAAAGTGATGACGTTGTTTTTGAATACAACAGCAGGATTGCGTCGCAGTTCCAGAATTTACCGGGAAGATTTGCAATATTTTTTCCAGGAGAGGGACATATGCCGGGCATCTTGATGGATAACGAACCTGAATACATCAAAAAAATTGTAGTGAAAATTCATAACAGCCTCGCATGGTCTACAAGATAATTGAACAGGGATATATTACCGAACGCCCACCAGGAACTGATACGAGTTCAGTGGCAGGTCCACGTTGCGTGGTAGGTACTTCCAATGAAATCATCTGCACATTTGTGGCTCAGACACAACTTGGATCAAATGATTTCAAGCCGATGATTACGCGCTCGTTTGACAACGGCCATACATGGGATACAGCTAAACAAATATGGCCTGAGCAAACACTTAAATTTTCTATCTACGGTTCGATAAGTAAGACGCCTGCAGGTGATCTACTCTTCTACGGCACACGAACACCTATTGATGAACCGGGAGAATTTTTCTGGTCGCCATTAACACAGGGTCTCCGGCAAAACGAACTGGTATGGACGCGCTCTCGCGACGGGGGATGTACATGGAACGATTTCAAAACAATAAAGATCCCATATGCAGGAAGCGCCGAAGCGCCGGGACCTATGTGCGCTACACGCAATGGAAGGTTGCTGTGCTGTTATGCCCCCTCCAACACCTTCGACCCGAAGGTTAAAGTGGAACGCAATAAAATAGTTTGTTTGTGGAGCGATGATGATGGTGAAACCTGGCAACCTTCAACCATGTTAAAATATCCCTTTGGCGATTCAAGCGGTGCTGTTGCATGGCTGATTGAATTGGATGATTCAAGATTACTCGGCACAGCCTGGCACATCAGGCAATCGACCGACGAACCAAATGCCTTTGCTATTTCTACCGATTCGGGCACAACATGGAAACCTACACGTTCAACAGGAATTCTCGGACAGTCAACCTCCCTCGCCCCACTTTTTCATGGGCGTGCACTGTTTGTTTACAACCAGAGAAAATATGGTGATGTAGGTGTGTGGATGGCGGTGGCGCGACCAACTGATGAAAATTTTGGCATCGAACACAATTCAAATGTGTGGAAGGCTACGAAGGCTTCAAAAATACAGGGTAAGGTAAATCATGATACATGGACCGACTTCGCTTTTGGCGAACCATCTGTTCTGGTACTTCCCAATAATGAGATATTGGTTACGCTATGGTCTGCACAACGATCAGGGGGTGCAGACATCGTGTATGTCAAAATAAGTATGAATTAACCAGCTTTTTTCAGCAATCACTTAACCATGAATAACAAATTTATTCTTGAGCTTGCCGACGTGTGCATTGACGATATTGAAATGGTGGGAGGAAAAAATGCTTCGCTCGGTGAAATGATTCAAAACCTGTCTGGCCTCGGAGTAAACATCCCGGCCGGATTTGTAATAACCGTAAATGCCTACCGCGAATTTCTTGCATACAATAATCTTGAGAGCTCTATCATCAAAATTATTCACTCCATCAGTTACGACAGTATTGAATCGCTGCGGCGTGCCGGCAATGATGTACGGTTGTTGATACGAAATGGTCGTTTCCCAAAGGAAATGAGTAAAATGATTATAAAGGCATACGAAGAGTTATCGGCACGTTACAATCAGCAGCATACCGATATAGCTGTACGGTCATCCGCTACTGCAGAAGATTTACCTGATGCTTCATTCGCCGGTCAGCAGGAAACTTTTTTGAATGTAAGAGGACCTGCTCTTTTAATGGATTCGGTGCGAAATTGCTTTGCGTCCCTATTCACTGACCGCGCAATAAGCTATCGCAACACATTCGGCTATGATCATTTCTCAATCGGAATAAGCCTTTGCGTTCAGAAAATGGTTCGCAGCGATCTCGGTTCGTCGGGTATTGCTTTCAGTCTCGACACAGAAAGCGGCTTTCGGGAGGCTGTGGTGATCAACGGCGCGTACGGACTCGGAGAATTGGTAGTGCAGGGTGCTGTACTGCCTGATGAGTTTGTTGTTTTTAAACCCGGGTTAAAGAAAGGCCTGCAGTCTATCATCGAAAAGAAACTTGGTGTAAAAGACAGGATGATGATATATGGTGATAAAACTGACGAACGCGTAAAGGTGATCCCCACAGAAAAAAATTTTCAAAACCGCTTTTGCCTGTCAGATACTCTCGTGTTACAACTGGCGGCATGGGTGGTAAAAATTGAAGATCATTATACGAAAATCAAACACAAATGGACGCCGATGGATGTTGAATGGGCATACGACGGATTGAGCAAAGAACTCTATATTGTTCAGGCTCGTCCTGAAACTGTTCACTCACAAAAGAACCACAAACTGATAACAGAGTACCGGTTAAACGCTTCCTCCGCTTCGCTGAAAGTGCTGGCAAAGGGTATCGCCGTGGGAGATGGAATAGGTGCGGGCAACGTAAATATTCTGTATTCGCTCGACAAACGCGTGATTGACGGACACGAGTTCACCAGGGGAGATGTGCTGGTTACCGATATGACTGACCCCGACTGGGAACCTATCATGAAGAAAGCGTCGGCCATAATAACAAATAAAGGCGGACGCACCTGCCATGCCGCAATTGTGGCAAGAGAGCTTGGAGTTCCTGCAGTTGTGGGCTGCGGCAATGCTACCGACATCCTCCAGAATGGCCACCCTGTTACTGTTAGTTGTGCAGAAGGCGAAACCGGGCTCATATACGACGGCGATGTTGGCTTCGTAACATCTGAATTCAACGTCGATGAACTGCCCGACATCAAAACGGCATTGATGCTGAATCTCGCCACTCCTTCAATGTGTTTTAAATTCTCGCATTTACCCAGCAAAGGCGTAGGTCTCGCCCGCGAAGAATTCATCATCAATAATTACATCCAGGTTCATCCTCTTGCGCTGCTTCATCACCGCCGTTTGAACGACCCGGCACTTTCGCAGGAGATACAAAAGAGAATATTGGGTTTCGAAAACGAGGAGGACTTTTTCGTCAGGAAGCTCGCGTACGGAATAGCAAAAATTGCAGCATCCTCCTACCCTCACCCTGTGATTGTACGGTTCAGCGATTTCAAAACAAATGAATATTTCAACCTATTGGGAGGTCAGTATTTTGAACCGCACGAAGAAAATCCGATGATGGGATGGAGAGGCGCTTCGCGATACTATTCCGAGCAGTATAAACCTGCATTTGGACTTGAATGCAAAACAATAAAAATGGTAAGGGAAGAAATGGGGCTCGACAATGTAGTGGTGATGATCCCATTCTGCAGAACGGTGGATGAATTACTGAAAGTAATTGCTGTGATGAAAGAATTTGGACTGGAAAGAAACAAGAACGACCTGCACGTTTACCTGATGGCCGAAATTCCCTCAAATATTATTCTGGCCGATGAATTTGCAAAGCATATCGACGGGTTTTCTATCGGCTCCAACGACCTTACACAGTTAACGCTCGGACTTGATCGGGATTCATCGCTTGTAGCCCATCTCTATGATGAGCGGAACAACGCTATAAAGCTGATGATATGCTCGCTCATCCGGATTGCCAAAAGTAATAATGTAAAAGTGGGAATATGCGGGCAGGCGCCGTCGGACTTTCCTGATTTCGCCCAGTTCCTTGTGGAGAATGGTGTCGATAGTATTTCTGTTACTCCCGATGCTGTAATTAAAACGGTTAATGCGATAGCAAATATCGAATCGAAGCTTTAAAGCGTCTCATTAATCTTCGGGGAAAGGCTTTTTTGAAATGTTTACTTTTATGAGGTAAAGGCAAACGACACAAACCAACATCAGCAGGGATCCATATGCGAATATTTCACTGAGGTTTATATTTCGATCCTGTAGCAGTCCCCCCGCATAAATTCCGACTCCTCCAACTACGCACGCAAGCAAATTCATCACTCCAAATCCCGTAGCCCTGTAGCGATGGTCTGCAGCCAGGCACAGAATGGGCATAATGTTCGCATCGGTAAACATCCGCACCAGTCCATATATCATGAATAATGTTATTGCAACCATCAGGCTGCCGGAATTGCTTGCAAAAATTACGCATGGCACCGATATCAGGAGCCCGATTATGGGTACACTGATCTGCGCATATTTGTACTTTCTTCTCCAATAGTCTGTCCATAAACCTCCCAGTATTACACCTACAATCGAAGCAGGATAAATGTATCCTGTGGCATAGAGTCCCGCGAGGGTTTGCGACAGGTTGAACTGTTTCTGATAGAATACCGGCAACCAGCCCGAAATTATCCAACCACTAACGCCCAGAAGACCCCAGATGATAAACACAAGGATATAAGCTCGTCGCTTAAACAGATCCTTTATGCCCGACAAAAAACTCACTTTACCATCACTTTCGAAAGCTACCAAATTTCCGCTCTTGGGGGGATCGCGGAGAATAAATGCAAGAACCAGTGAGTATACCACTCCCAGAATGCCAAAAACAATAAAAGAAGTATTCCATTTATGCTCTTCGGCCAGCCAGCCGCCCACGAATCCAAAACTTTGCCCGGACATGATACCTGCTATATGTAGCCCGGATGCAAACGAACGCGTGGGACCTTTGTGATAATCTACAATCAATGCGTATGCTGCCGGAATATAACACGACTCACTGATTCCCATTAAAACTCTTGTGGCGAGAAGTTGCTCGAATGAGGTGGAGTAAGCTGTGAGAAAAGTTGTTGCCGACCACACAAATAAACTTAAGATAATCACGCGGCTGCGGCTGAACCGGTCAGCCAGAAATCCGGTGAAGGGGCTTAAGATACCGTACACCCAGAGAAAAACCGAAGTAAGAAGACCGAACTGCCCGTCGGTCATCGGCATCTCCTTCACTATCGATTCGTGCATGGTAGTGATCATCATGCGGTCGAGATAGTTCAGGCATCCGACAAAACTCAACAGTAATACAACGAGCCAGGCTCTTTTGGGTAATTTTGATTCGGCCTTAACAGTTAACGAAGGGTTTAGGAGCATTCTTGGTTATTTGCTATCAAAACAAAAGGCAGCCAGTTTTTTAGTCTCAGCATCATCTGATTCGCGGTAAAAGAATAACGCAACATCCTCAAGTAATGGCGCTACGGAGCCTCTCTTGCTTTGCGGACTGCTGGTTAATTTTAAATTGTTGTTTCGAGGCTTTACTGCATCAGCAGGAACTGTGAACATCGACAGTCCGCTGTCGGCAGTTTTTACAAAATCGAGGTTGCGGTCATTCAGGGTTGCTTTCAGGTTTTTCGCATTTAAATTTTTAGAGTAGACCAGCAACGCAACTTTTGCAGGGGCGCTTTCATCACCCAGTTCCATTGGAAAATTAAGATCTTTGTCAAGAGCTACGGGATTCTCCGGCGTTAGGATTGGCAGGTTATAATATTTTCCTCCATCCTTCAGATAACCCCATGGACCGTTCCATTGAGTTTTCGGTGGACACACATCTGTTACAAAATACAGTTTGCTTGTGTTCTTTAATTTTTCTGCATTTCCTATCTGAGACAGATAAGCGGCATCTGCATTGTACTCGTCGAAACTGTACAAGCCATCCACACCCGCCTGCCAGGCCGCAGCGGTACGGGCGCGAAACGTAATAGCTTTTTTTCTCGGAAGCAGTGGGTGTTCCTTCTGAATCCGCGATTCGCTGATCCCCGCGTATACCTTAACGTTGTTATCATGACCCGCTTTAACCAATTTTTCCCATGGATTCAGCCTGAAATAGCAGCTACCGATAATCATATCTATCAAACCGCCTTTCATCCACTTTTCGAGGTCTATTCCAATTCCGCGGTTATATTCGAACGAATCAGGTACTCTCACCGCAACGAGGATGGGCTTTCCTTTTCTCATACCTATCTCTTCTGTACTCTTCCTTATTTTAGTTATCATATCGGTGAGTGCATTTATTTGCTCAGTTGTGGCGTTTTCGCCAAACGCTACGCTCTTAAATAGATGAAGGTGCCTGAAAAAATCGAGTTCGATCCCGTCGATGTCATAATTTTCACATACCTCGGCAAAAAACTTCACGGTAAGGTCGCGGATTTCGGGTTGGGCAAAGTCCACGGCACTCCAGGCTCCGAATGGTGGATCCTTACCAAGCGTGCTGAAAAGATATTCAGGGTGATCCTGCTTGAATTTCGACCACAATGGCGAAGGTTTATTCGGACCATCCCATACCCGGTCGTGGGTATCGTTCATACGATTCGACCAAAATACTTCCATTTGGTTTTCATGAGCATAATCACAAATCACTTTCAACGCGTCGGTGTTGTCTTTAAGCATATCCTGGATAACCGTACGTATGGGAAAAGTGGTGGGCGTGTCCGGGAAAACATTGTTCGGATCGCCCTGGAAGAAAGTGCCCACTTTTGTATTATGAGTATAAACACCAAAGCCAGACGCAAGTGTGCAGTAGGCAATAGCAGTTACATCTGATCCTTTCAGCGGCGTAGTTCTCGCATCGAGGAAAGTTTGAACGTTATAAGGTGCATTTCGGGGATACACATAAAACATGGTATCAATCGGGAATTCTTCACGTATCACGTCGTTTCCGTCATTGTCATATATCAGCGGACGAGGATGATTAAGCTTCTCCTGTCTGAGCTTCTTATACTCTTCAATACTTGCAATGCCACGGCTGGCTGAATTCGCGTTTGAACTGCATGACGTTAAAACCTGCCAAGAAAGAATAGCGAGGGAAAAGGTCATTGGGAATAAAATCCTATTCCTGATAGTAACAGCCATGATGATAAAGGTTGGAGGGTTATTTATCCGTCCCAGCGGCTCGGGTTAATGCCGGGAGCAGACGTTGCCATATTTGCCGGGCGATTTGCTACATTGAAATCTATTTTTCTTGTATTCAAACTTTTAAAAAGCGGCCGAACGTGCGCAGGGAGGTTAGCTACTTTATCGGCCGGCCAATCTGGGATTTCCGCGATCGGTCCTGCCCAGGCCGGACGGTAAGCTATAGCCAGTAATTCGCGGTCCTCCTTGCTTTCATTAGGAAAATTAGCGTGGAAAATTGTCTGATTAATGATCGCTGCAGATCCCGCTTTACAGGTAACCATTACTTCTTCAGGGTGCGATAAGTAGCGGTTGTACGGATTTGCATCTACATGCAGGGAAAGATGTGAATGAGGGATTACTTTAAGGGGCGAACGCTCAGGCGTAAGGTCATCGAGGTAGTAAAGTACCCTCACGAGGCGTGGCGAGCTTGCCTGCATGCCGAAAATTTGTGATCCGTATGGTTGGGCATCGGTATGAATAGCTATTCCCGGATGTCCCGGCCGTGAAAGCGCATATACGCACGAGGTGCAAAGTACCTCGTCACCAAAAAGTTTCTCGAGGAATTTAACCATTGCAGGCAGTGCGATAAGATCGATGCATGCCGGCGAGTTAGTCCACTGAACATCTTTACAGCTTCTTTGATTTTCGCTATAATCCGTGCCTATGGTAGGCAATGCAGCCAATTCCTTTTTTATTGCTTTCACCTGGTCTTTTGAAAGAATTTCTGGGAGAACCACGAAACCTTCGATTTCAAGATGTTTAATTCTCTGAGCATCACTCATGCTGCCCCAATCTGTTTTGTCGAGGCGATGTTGCGCAGGAGGATTCAGAGTCGCTTTCTCTTCCATAAAAAATAAATTTTTTTAAGTTAAAGTGCTGATGGCGTCAGTCAAAGTTAAAGGCCCGCCACCCGGACTATTAGTGTTTTTTTTTGAATTTATGATATAATATTTCACTTTGGCCATTTCACGGTTTGTACCTCTTTTGGCAACCGGGAAGGGAATAATGTTGCGAGGAAATATATCTCGCCGTTGAACATTTTAAACGTTTCTTCCCATCGGGCAGCTTCTTCTGCTGTATAGTTGTACAATCCCCGGTAGTTGTAAATACCCCGTGCATCTGTATCAACCAGTTTTTGCATTACTTCAGGCACTTTGTCAGAATTACATAAAACGGGAAATGTGTTGGAGAAGATTTCGAAATAATCTTTCAAACCTAAGAAGTCCATCCTCCTGAATATACCCATCAGCGAAATCCAGGAGCCCACATCATAACGGAACGACTTATCCACGTCGTCGAGTGATGCCTGCCCCGTTTCCACAATATTCAGCGCCTCCCTACATACAGCGTACATCAGCCGGTTGGTAATGAAGCCATGAATATCTTTTTTGAGCAACGTGGGTTCCTTGTCCCATCTTTCGGCGAGATTATAAATCCAATCGGCGTATGATGAGTAAGTTTTCTGGCCGCAGGTAATTTCGAGGAACCGGGTAGCGTATGCGGGTTCGGCCCAATGGATTCCAAGAAATCTTTCAGGATGCGAAATGTGCTTTTGTAACGTACTGATCGCAATCGCCGACGTGTTGGTGGCAACTACGGTATCGTTACCAACAACCTCGGCAATTTTCCTGTAAACCTGTTCTTTAATTTCTATTTTTTCAACAACGCATTCAAGTACAATTCCGCAACCGGCCAATCGTGAATAGTCTTCAGTAACAGTGAGCTTTTCAAGGTAAGTGGTTATAGGATCGTCGAGAAGATTAAGATCTCTGCAAATTGAAATTTGTTCCAGTATACGTTGCGGTGCAACGATAGCTTCTTCGGCCACGGGCGCTACAGCAATTACCTCATGACCTGCTTTCAATAGCGAAACGATAATACTGCTGCCCATTAATCCTAATCCCACTACGCCGACACTTATTTCCGTTGGTTCGATTGTCTTCATGCATTTCCGCTCTTAGTGAGTTTAAATGTAGAGCTATTTTAACGGCGATTTGTAACTATCATTCGTATTTATAATACTTTCTTTCAGAATTGTCGCCGGGTTATTTTACTATTTCTCAATCTCTTTATCTTCAGAGTAAAACGAACAAATTCCGGCGTATGATCAGGATAATTTCCACCTTGTTTTTATTGAGTTGTTTTGCATTTACATCGATGGCTCAGAAATCATCAACCGTTGCTCCAACCAAGGGTGTGTGCATCGGCAACAGCACCGTTGCAAAGTATCATGGCGGTGAATCGGTGGCCACGTTGCTGTTCACTGATGAAGAAGTAGAGGCTGGGTTTTCGTGTTCCTCGCTGGCAGTACCCGGCCATTCGATAAATCAGCAATTGGAAGCATGGAAAAATTTCAAGGATAAAGGGGATGTTGATTGGATTATTGTCCAAATTGGCCTAAACGATCTTGATCCATCGGATCCCCTCGACAACACATTGAACCGATACCAGAAATTGATTGACACCATTAACTTAATGAAGAAATCAAACGCAAAAGTCATTATTGCGGCCATGATACCATGCCGGCAACGGCTGTTAAATATTTATAAGAAGGGAAAAGTTTCTTTTGCAAAATGGAGGTTGGTGAATAATGCTATTATAGGCAGGGGTAAAAAAATTATTACGGGTGTCGATCACAGAATTGATGGTTATATTCCTGTTCTTGGCGATAGCAATAGCAATCTTAAAGCTGAATTTCAAACAATGAACGGAGATCATATCCACGAAAACACTGCGGGGAGGATGGTAATTGCAGGCTTCTGGAGGCTAGCTCTTGCAAAATTGAAATTTCTTTAACATCAACTTAGCCACCCCATCCGATCCCATTTGGGTAAATTCAAAAAATCCGCGTCAGGATAACCGAGTGTTTTTGCTTTTGAAAAAGTTTCATTGTCGAGATAAACTCCGTTTGCAATGTCCTGCAATCTGTCGAGGTATTCCAGTTTATCTAATCCAACGAGGATAGTGGAAATTGCTCCGAACGACAATCCGAACTTAATTGCAAGTGTAGTGAGGTCGGGTACGTCGATACGCAGTAACTGGTCGTATTGCTTCAGGTGCGACTCTACACTGTGTAAAGCAGGATGCAACGGATACCGCTGCGTCGTTAAAATCCCTTTCAATAAAATAGACCTGACAACTATACCGATACCCTTTTCAGCCGCGATCGGAAATAAAGCCCCCTGTCGCTGATCCATCAGGTTAAAGGGCAACTGTATAACCTCCCAGTTACCGCCGGAAATTACTTTCTCCGCTTCTTCGAATGTATAGGTAGAAACGCCCGCAGACCTTATAACACCTGATTTTTTAAGGCTTGCAAAAATATTGCTTATATCTTCATTGTCCAGCATTTCGGCAGTAGCATTGTGAATAGAAAAAACGTCTATATAATCTGTTTTAAGAGCGGTGAGACTTTCTTTCAGCGATGTAACTATTGTATTCTGCAGCCTTCCATAACCGGGAATCGACCCATCGGGATCGAGGAGATGCGCGCACTTGGTAGATATGATAATGTCTTTCCTCTTTCCTCTGAAGGCTTTTCCCATGATGGATTCACTGCTGCCATATAAACGCGCTGTGTCGAACAGGTTAATGCCTGAATCCATCGCAGCCTGCAGCAATACAATAGCATCCTGTTCAGCGATCGTGCCGGTGTTGCCTTTAACTCCTATTCCGTAGGGCATTCCGATTTCAACACCGCCAAAACTGATTTCTGACACGCTTATTCCAGTCGAGCCTAATATTCTTTTTCTGATAGTATCGGGTATTTGTCTTGGAGATCAGTCAAATTCTCACTCACCGAAACAAAATGCTGCGAGCGGTTTTATTTCTCCATCCTCGTCGTTACGAACAAAAAGCATAGCTGCATCGAGAAGTTCAGCACCTTTGGATGCGCCGATACTTTGCTGGTTGTAACTTATCTTAATATTATTCGTTCCTCTCACAACTGCGCCGGATGACACGTCAAAGGAGCAGAGCCCCTGCGAATCGCTTTTCATGTATTTTAACGAATAGCCATTAAGCGATACATGAAGCAATTTTGGGTCAGTTCCCCTTGTGTACAGGACTAAAGCACTTTTTGCCGGTGCGCTTTCGTTGCCGATTTCAATCGGCAGATCGATCGGTTTGGAATTTAATGGAACCCGAAGGTCGGGTATAAGCACGGGGCGGTTGTAATATTGTTCGCCATCCTTTAAATATCCACTCGGAGAGTTCCAGATTCCATGAACCGGCGCCAGGTCAGTAACAAAATAAAGTTCATTTTTATTCTTTAGCTTTTCTGCATTTCCAATCTCCCATAAATATCTTGCTCTCGCCGGTTTGGGCGTGTATTCGTCAAAACTATATATTCCGTCAACTCCTGCTTCCCATGCCGCAGCAGCACGTGAGCGATAGTAAACGGCATTTTGCTTTCTGAACATAAGAGGATGTTCGTTCTGGACGCGAGTTTCACTCAGATCGGCATAAACTTTCACATTATATTTACGTCCCTCATCAATTAAGTATTTCAGCGGGTTAAGCCTGAAGTAACTGCCTCCGACAACCATGTCTACCAGTCCGTCTTTCATCCAACCCTCGAGATCGATGCCGATGCCCCTGCAATATTGGTACGAGTCAGGTATCCTGACGCCAAGAAGAATTGGCTTTCCTTTTTTCATACCTACTTTCTCGGTCATTTCCCGAATTTGTTTTACCATATCTGTAATCATTGCTATTTGCTCTGCAGAAGCGATATCGCCGTTTGCAACATTCTTAAACAGGTGGAGATGCCTGAAGAAGTCCATCACAACGCCGTCGACATCATAATTTTCGCAGACTTCGGTAAAAAACTGAACAACCATATTACGTATTTCCGGCAATTCGAAATTCACAGCGCTCCACGCTCCATGCGGCAACTTATCTCCAATCACGGTTTGTTTCTCATCGTTCCATAACGTTCGCTTTCCGAAAAGGTATTCTGGATGATCGGCTTTAAATTTTGTCCAGAGCGGGGACGGGCGTCCAAGGCTATCCCACATTTTATCGTGGGTGTCGTTCATCCGGTTAGACCAGAACATTTCGAATTTATTCTCATGGGCAAATTGAGTGACCACTTCAAGGGGGTCGGTGCCAAGTTTAATAAAATCAGGAATGAGGCTGATTATCCTGAATGAAGTAGGAGAATCAGGAAACGGGTGTTCGGGATCGGCCTGGAAAAAAGTTCCCGCTTTAGTACGATGCGTGAATTGTCCAAAGCCCGATCCCAGGGTGCTCAGCGAAATAGTGCTGACGTCGGTGCCAATTAAAGGAGTAGTTCTGATATCCAGAAAACCAGCAATAGAAAAAGGTTTGTCACGGGGATACATGCCATATAGCGTGTCAATAGGAAACTCCTCTCTCAGAGCATCACATCCATCGCTATCCCAAACCAGGGGCCTTTGCTTATTCAGCTTTTCCTGCCGCAACTCGCGATATTCCTGTAACGTGGCTATTGGTTTATTTCCCGTGCCTTTATTCGGGTTATGGCATGAGATTATAAAGACCGCCGGTATGAGATACAGGGCTCCGAATACCCCGGCGCGGATCTTCGCATATTTTTCAGACATATAAGAAAACGGTTAAGGAGGTAAAGATATTTTCCAGCCTTCTGTCTTCATTAAACGATCATTCACATTTATAGTATTTTTTTACAAAATTTACGGGGCTGCTTAAGAACGTTCGTTATTTCGGTATTCGCGCAGACTGGGAAGATCACCTTTAAGCCGTATTATTGATGCACTGGCGTTATCCAAATACAGAGTCGCATTAATGTGTTTCCTAAGAATAGTGGAAGGATATCCTTCCTGTACCTCTTCATACAGAGTATGATACACAGCCAGTGCTTTGGTATTACCCGGAACAATACAAAAAATATATTTTGACTCAAGCAATGCGGGCACGGTAAGCGTTATGGCAGATACAGGTACTTCTTCAATGCCCGAGAAGCATTTATCATGAACCTGCTGCCGGCGGGACTTTTCATCGAGCGTAACCGCTTTCACCAATTTCAAATCATTAAAGTCGGCTACGTGCGGATCGTTAAAAGCAATATGCGTATTTTCTCCAATGCCCATGCACACTATATCCGGAGGTAATTGATGGAGAAGGCCGGCATACCTATTACATTCAACTGCCAAATCGAGCGCATTTCCGTTAATGTAATACACCTTGTTAAAAGGCACTTTACCAAATATTCTTTCATTTAAAAATTGCCCAAAGGATCCTCGTGCATTTTTTTCCAATCCCACATATTCGTCCATGTGAAATGCATTTACTCTTTCCCAGTCGATCCCTTGCCTATGAGACAGGAACGCAAGAAATTCGTTTTGCGAGGGTGCGGCGGCAAAAATCATGTTTACAAAGTCCTTCTTCAACAATAATTCCTTTAGTTTTTCGGAAATGTCATAAGCGGCAGCGGCGCCCATGCCGGGTCTCGTTTCAAAAATTTTTACTCTTAACTTATCTACGATAGATTCCTTTACTTCGCTCATGTTGGCTGATTCATAATTTCAACAATTGTGTTATTTTCCGTAAACAATCCTTCCGTTCTTAATTGTACTCATAACGTGTATTTTATTTCCGATTAATTGAAAGAAGACCCTGTCATTGTTTTGATTAACAGCATGTTCATTTTTTGCCAGCATGTCGCTAACATTGGTGGAGGCCATTTGCCACGCTTTGCGAAGTGTCGCCAGATTATGGCCTATCAGTGTCTCCACATTTTCTAACAGTGATTTTGCCGCTCCACCCAATAAGCGGGGTGAATTTTTAAGCGACACTCTCTTTTCTTCGTCTACTCTCACTGCTCCGCCAACCGGGCGCTCATATTCGCCCGGAGGCATACCTGCAAAACAGGTTGCATCACTTACAACAATGGTCGCATTCAATTTAGTCTTTATCACAACTTTGATAAACGAATCAGGAATATGTATTCCATCGGCAATAATGCAGGCATAAAGTTCGTCGGCTGCCAATTGATCCCAAATCAAATTCGGATGACGCGGCAACGATAAAGGAACGCCATTTCCCAAATGAGTAGACATGGTTGCACCTGCTCTTACAGCATCTTTAATATGCTCGCTCCTTGCCATTGAATGACCGATAGACACGAGTATCCCATGGGCCCGGCATTGTTCGATAAATGAAGTTGAATCTTCCCATTCGGGCGCTATGGTCACGATCTTTATTTTTCCACCAGCCGCTTTTTGAAATTGACTGAAAAGATCCCAATCCGGAGCTTTAATATACTTTTTGTCATGAGCGCCTCTTGCTCCTTCCACAGGTGAAATAAAGGGCCCCTCCAAATGAATACCTCCAACACATTCGTTCACTAAAGAACTGGATAAGCATGCCTGTTGAATGGTGTGAACAATTTCCAGAATATTTTCATCCGAATTCGTAATTACTGTCGGAAAGAAAGTAGTCACTCCCTCACTTAATAAACAATGACATGCATTTATAATGTCGTTCACAGAAACAAAGGGGGTATTAAAATCAATCCCGTTGATTCCGTTGATTTGAAGATCTATTAGCCCGGGGCCTGTTAAAATTTCACTTTTAGTGTCTTGTTTTTCAATTATATTCTCCACAATGCCGTTCGCGAAACAAATCGCTTCAGCTTGTCCCGTAATACAATTAATGGCAACAACCACTTTATCTTCCATATGAGATCGCGTTTCAATCGTGAGTTTTCTTATCCGTTGGTTTTATAAGCGCGGCGAACAACCCTGTTACTTTAACAGGCGTTGCTTTGGTAGCCAATCCCATCCCTACATATATCAGGGCAGCAACAATAATGGGAGACCCTACTTCAAGGGCAAGGTTATTGACATCCAGCTTTTTTGTAACAACAAATGCTATCAAGCCTCCTATAATCGAAGTAATGGCTGCTGCCGGTCCGCATTTTTTGAAAATCGGAAGAAGACCAAATAAGAGCGGCAAAGCGGTAGGCCCTACCAATGCTCCGAACCAATTAACGATGAGGCCCAACACGCCCCCAAAGCTCTCATAATTGAGCGCAATGCAAATAGTAGCAAGAGCAAAAATGAAAGTAGTGATACGGGCAGTACGTAAAGAATGCTTATCGTTTCGAAACCTGCGGGGAGAAACAACCGGAAGTATATCTCTTGTAATCACCGCCGCTATGGTATTGACATCTGCAGAAGTCATTCCCATCGTTGCTGCAAACAATGAAGCGATGACCAGACCCATCATTCCCTGGGGTAATATTTCCAGCATTAACCAACCGTATGATTCACTTGGGTTAGTCAGTCCGGGCAAAATAACAGGCGCTGCCCACATAGGAAAAAACAAAATTAAAGGCCAGACTAAGTACAACACGCCTGAAAGCCTCGCCGCTTTGGATGCCTGCTTTTCAGTATCAGAAGAAATGTATCTCGCCGCGAGGCTCCAGAGTCCTCCATTATAGGTTAAAAAGTAAAGAAAGCACACAATCACAACAAAGGAAACCGTATATGGATCATTAACCAATTGACTATGGCCGGGAGGCAACTTTTTCCAGATACCGGTAATCGACTCGATGCCACCCAGTCGATTCAAGACTAGTACAAACATCAGAATACTTCCTACAATCTGCACTGCAAATTGGATAAGGTCAGATACAATTACGCCCCACAAACCCCCAAACGTAACGTACACCAATGTAACAATGCCCGAAACCAGAATACCTGTTGCCATCGGAATGCCTCCTACAACATTCAGTAAAATGCCGATAGCGGCCCACTTCGCTCCCACATCCAGCACCTTCAGGAACACACCGCTCCAGGCAACTATTTGCTGAGTAAGGATGTTATATCTGACACTTAAGTACTCGAGTGGAGATTGTATCTGGAATCGCTTGCGTAACCGAACCCAGTACACAGGAAATAATCTGGCGCTCGCGATAGTTACCATACCCACGGGAAAGGCCCACCACATGTACATGGTAAAGCCATGAGTGTAGGCAACAGCAGCGTACGCAACAAAAACTGCTCCGCTATGACCCGACACATGGTGAGAAATACCTGCCAGCCACCATGGCAACTCCCCTCCCGCAACAAAATAGTCGTCGGAGTTTTTGCTTCTGAAATACGAGAACACACCAACCAGAAGCATACTTAAAAAGAAGAAAATGACAACAAGTAAATCGATATTATTGAACGCCATGTCTTAAACTATCTATTTAACCGCGACTGCCCTGGAACCAATATCCTTCTTAAGAAACCGGATCAATTCAGATTCTCTTTCCCTTATCATAGCAGCACTAAAAACTTTATCCCATTCATAGTATCCTTTCCCCGACTTTACACCAAGGTTATCTTCGGCTACCAACTTTTGCAACGTGGGTAAAGCATGATCAGCGTTGCTTAGATCCTTAAACAGGTAATTCGATATCGCAGCAAATACATCCAGTCCACCCATATCGGCAGAAAGGAAAGGGCCGGTAACAGGTAATCTTCTTCCTATGCTGTAAGTAACGACTGCATCAATATCTTCTTTTGATGCAATTCCTTCTTCCAGCAAAAACTGCGCTTCACGAAAAAGTGCGTATTGCAAACGATTGCCGATAAAGCCAGGTATCGACTTCTTTAATTCGATCGTTTTTTTGTTCATTTTTTGCAGCAATATCTTAGCTCTTGCCATCGTGTGCTCACTGGTGTAAGTGCATGGAACAATTTCAACGAGAGGGATTAAATGTGCCGGGTTCCAGAAATGCGTTACAACAAATCGCTCCGGTTGCTGAATTGCTGAAGCGATGTCATCCGGATCAATGCCTGATGTGTTGCTGGCGAAGATGATGTTATCTGCACAGATCTGGTCAAGCTGGGAAAACAATTTCTGCTTGAGATGAACTTCTTCAGGAATCGCTTCAATAATAAATGACGAGTTCCGGGCCACGTCTTCTATACGCGTCGTTGTTTGAATACTATCAAGAATTTTCGAGACGATCATTGCGTCGATTAATCCATTTTCCTGTAATACTGTCAGCTTCGATTGGATGTTGTACATAGCATGCTCTATCTCAGTTTTTCCTACTCCATGAATTACAACATTCACATTTTTCCATGCCGCATTTAATGCAATTGAATGTCCCATTGTGCCGGTGCCGATAACCCCTAATTTTTCCATGACATGAAGTCTTTAAATTTCAGGAAATCGACATTCACCATGCCTGAGGTGACCTGAGGACCAAATACTCGAGGATAGTGCTTTGCATATTTTTCGAACATAAGGAAGACGGTTGAGGCTACGGCCCAAAGGTATTTTCGACGCTTCTGCCTTCATTAAACGATCATTCACATTTATAGTACTTTTTTGCAGATTTATAGGCGCCGAAGAAAGTTCGAGTGCTTCGATTTTTATCCTGCGATGTGAAAAATAGTATTGAAAATATAAAGGATCGTAGCACATCTCCCAATTTAAGGTCGTTACGTTTGTATAGGTGATAATATGCTTGCGTCTATCTGAAAATCTCTTCTTAATTTTCAATAGATAGACCTGCACAAAATTCAGGCGATGAAAATAACTGATGTTAAAACAATACTATTAACCGGACCTTGTACTTCAGATCCCTATCTTTCCGAATCCAGAACATTGCGTAGCGCGGCATTCATTAAAATTG
>JAEUVS010000146.1 GCA_016786745.1 Chitinophagaceae bacterium
ATGTCGCCTTCATGATTGCGTATGGAACGGGCATGCTTGCAATGGGTGGAATTATCGACAGGATAGGAACCAAAAAAGGTTACGCACTTTCGATAGCGATATGGAGCTTGTTTAGCTTATCGCATGCATTTGTTACAAGAGCGATGGGTTGGATAGGATTTGCCGTGGCGAGGTTTGGTCTTGGTATTGGCGAGTCAGGAAACTTTCCCGCGTGTATCAAAACTGTTGCGGAGTGGTTCCCGAAAAAAGAGCGTGCTCTTGCAACAGGAATATTCAACGCTGGTACAAACGTAGGCGCGACGCTGGCGCCATTGCTTATTCCACTCATCGTTCATAACGACGGCACAAACTGGCAGTATGCGTTTTGCATCACTTTCGTGTTAAGCATGATATGGCTTGTGGCGTGGCTGCGCATTTATCAAAAACCTGAACACACGAAAAAACTATCGCCTTCGGAGCTCTCGCATATCCTGAGCGATTCTGCAGTGGCTGTTGAGAGCAAAGAAAAACTTCTGTGGCGGCGTATAATCGGCCTAAAGGAAACATGGGCATTCGCGCTCGGAAAAGTAACTGATGCGGTGTGGTGGTTCTATCTTTTTTGGGGAGGATTTTTTCTTCATGCGCAGTTTGGTCTTGAGTTGAAGGGACTCGCTTTGCCGCTGATTGTAATTTATCTTATGGCTGATTTTGGAAGTATTGCAGGAGGATGGCTGTCGTCTTCACTAATTAAGAACGGGTGGAGTGTCAACCGTGCGAGGAAAACGACATTTTTTATTTGTGGTGTAGTGATTTTGCCGGTGGCGTTTGTTACGCAGGTAGAGAATCAGTGGACGGCTATCATTTTAATTGGATTGGCTGCTGTTGGTCACCAGGCATGGTCGGCTAATATATTTACAGTGGTGTCGGATGTGTTTCCTAAGAAAGCAGTTGCTTCGGTAGTGGGAGTAGGTGGGCTTGTAGGAACGATTGCAAGCGCTATTGCCAATTATACACTCGGACAGGGTCTTGACAGCAGTGGTAAAACAGGATATGCGGTGGCGTTTTTGATTGCGGGTGGTGTTTATCTTTTTGTGCTTCTGCTCATCCACCTGATTATGCCGAAGATGCGCGTAAGAAACGAGAACCTCGAATATATTTCGTCGCAATAATGTATTATTCTTCAATAGTTACGCCATATTCAGCGTCAAAAGTCTTTCGTTCTTCGGCCGACATCTTATCTCTAAGCACTCGAATCGTATACCCACCGCGGAGAATACCATTATCAATATAAAACCAATCAGTAATGTTGCGTACCTCAATAGTGTCGCCAATCCTGATGCTCGGAATTGATTTCGGTTCGTTGTCAACAACGCCGAAATGTTTTCCGTTTATAATTGATATGTCGCTTACCCATATGTGTTCTGCACCATCAGGAGTATCGAATTTAGACTTCAATGAAAACTTTTGATAGGAGGGGTTACCACTCTTCAAAGCAGAATCAAACGTTTTTAAAGTTCCCCTTGCAATTTCCATCGCATGGTTCATTGCTTCGTCATCATCGGCGACCTGGTACACATCGGGTTCGCCCGACCTTTCCACTTTATCCGAGCTTCTTTCATCACATGCGAAAACCACACACGAAAAACAGAATAAAAAAAACCTTGTTACAATTCGGGATGCGCTATGGGCACGCGTTACTACTTTTTCAACATTAATGATTTCTGGATAACCAAGGTTCGGCATAGTCAACCGGAGATGAATAGTCAGCGCAACTATCGCATAAATCAAACAAACTTAAGTGGAGAATACCGGATTCGAACCGGTGGCCTCTTGCATGCCATGCAAGCGCTCTAGCCAACTGAGCTAATCCCCCTGATTTTGGGCAGCAAATATACTTATTCGCCCCATATCTCATCCTCACCCTTCAACCATCTCTTCACCAACTCGGTAGTAACCGATTTTGGCCTCTCGAGAGGGAGCTGAAGCGCCCTGTCCCATATAAGGCTCGCCAACACACCAAGCGCACGACTCACACCAAACAGCACAGTATAAAATTCATATTCCTTCAAACCATAATGAACCAGCAAAGCGCCACTGTGCGCATCCACATTAGGCCACGGATTCTTCACTTTCCCCAGCGATTTCAATATCGGCGGAACTTCTTCATAAATATTCCAAACCATCTGCACCAGCGGATCGTTGGGCATATGCTTCTTTCCAAATTCCATCTGCGCAGTAAAACGCGGATCCGTCTTCCTCAACACAGCATGCCCGTATCCAGGCACCACCTTTCCTTCGTCGAGCGTTTTTCTTACATATTGACCGATTTGCTCTCTTGTCGGATTTTCTGTTTTCAGGTCATCTCTCATCTCAAAAATCCATTTTATCACTTCCTGGTTAGCCAGGCCATGCAGCGGACCGGCGAGCCCGTTCATACCTGCGGCCAGCGCCAGGTAAGGATCGGAAAGCGCCGAACCAACAAGATGCGTAGTATGCGCCGACACGTTTCCTCCCTCATGATCCGCGTGAATCGTCATATACAACCGCATCAGCTCCTTAAAACTATTGTCGTTATAACCCAGCATATGTGCCAGGTTCCCGGCCCAGTCGAGCAGCCCGTTTGGATGAATATGATCGTTGTTCTTGTATTTTCTCCTGTATATATAAGCTGCAATGCGCGGAAGACGGGCGATGAGGTCCATTGAATCGTCGAACGTCCACTCCCAGTAATCCTTCTTGCTCATTCCCTCAGCATACTTCTTGGCGAAGTTGCTTTCTGTTTGCAGGGCCATGATTCCGCTGACAAACATCGTCATCGGGTGAGTATTCAACGGCATCGCATCTATCACATCAAAGACATGGTTGGGCACGTGCGACCGGCGCTGCCAGACAGAACTTATATACTGTACATCCTCTTCTGTGGGAAGCTCGCCGATAAGCATCAGGTAGAACAGTCCTTCAGGCAATGGCTCACTACCACCGGGAGCCTTGGGAAGCTTTTTCTGCAAATCCGGAATAGAATATCCCCTGAAGCGGATGCCTTCATGGGCGTCGAGCAATGAAGTTTCGGTTACCAGGCCGGTAATACCCCGCATGCCCTGGAACACCTGCCCTAACTGAACCTCTCCGATTATTTTCGTTCCATGTTCCTTTAAAATGGTTTTGATTTCCGTATTCGCCGCTTCCGACACCGCCTTGAACCGCTCTTTCATAGTTCCCATTGTGTAAATATTTAATTTATTCCGAAATACGCAGAAAGGACAAATCTCTCCGACTGGAAGGCGAATTTACTCATTAAGACCTTGATAATTATTATTAAAAAAGGAAAAAATGATTATTTCGGAGCGCGGCGATACAGGTATATCGAAACAATACTGAATATGATGTTCGGCATCCATGCCGCAAGCAACGGATGAAGGTTTCCCTTGGTAGAAAACGTGAGCGAAAATTTATCCATCACTACAAATACGGCGGCCAGGATAATACCTATGGCCATGTGTAACCCGCTTCCACCGCGGGTTTTACGCGAAGCCACAACGGCGCCCATAATAGTTAACAGGATCACGGAAACGGGCGTGGCATCGCGCCTGTACCGCTCCACTTTATAATCATTGAGCCCTTCGGATCCACGCAATTCTTCAAGCCTGATAAACTTTTTAAGCTCGGGCGTTGTCATCTTATCCTTCAAATATTTATCGAACCTGATTTCGTCGGGTTTCACATGAAGGTCGATGTGCATTGTCGGGATAGCTTTCACATCTTCTTTGATACCGTTGATATGACGCTCCATGGCACGCTCCAGCTTCCACGACTTCTTCGCAGTATCCCATTTCAGCGTTTGCGCACGCAGGTTATATACCACATTGGTACCCTGGAGCCGGTCGAGGAAGAAGCCACCGTAGGCAGCCTTGGAACTCGTATCATAATTTCTCAGGCCCGCATACGTATTCGAGTCGACCCTGATGTAAACGTTAGAGCCTTTGGCGAGGTACTGCCCCACTTCATAGGAACTTTTCGCGTCGACATATGTTGCCTGGAAGTTGGCGCGGAGCACATTTGCCTTTGGTATAAGGTACTGCGTGGAATACCAGAAAACGGCCGCGAGAATAATTGAAGCGATGAGATACGGCCTGAGAATCCGGTTGAACTTTACCCCACCTGCAAGCATCGCAACAATTTCTGAACGCCCGGCCATTTTCGAGGTGAAGAGGATCACGGCAATAAATGCCATGAGCGGAAAAATAAGTGAGATGATAAACGGGATGAAACCCGCGAAATAATTGGTGAGAATATAATACGCCGATTTGCCCGACTTCACGAAGTCGTCCGCTTTTTCACTCGCGTCTACCACACCGGCGATCACAGACATCAGAATTACGATAAAAACTGTTGTAGTGATCTGCTTCTTAATTATATACCAATCTATAATTTTTAACATGACCTCTTGAGCCCATAAAAGTAGTCTAAAACTTTGTACCTTACTATAATGAGAATTGCTTGTATAATTATAACTCTGTTAATTGTGACTGGTATAAAGGCCCAGGATGGTGAACTATATAAAAAAAAGGTTTTTGGAAAGGGCAAAGACACATTATCATACCGCATCATGTATCCGTCGAAATATGATGTAAATAAGAAATACCCGGTTATACTATTTCTTCATGGTGCCGGTGAGCGTGGTTCCGACAACGAAGCACAGCTGGTGCATGGAGCCAAATTATTTGCAGATTCTGTTAACCGCATTAAATATCCCGCCTTCGTCATTTTCCCTCAATGTCCCAAAGGCGATTTCTGGGCGAGGATAAAACGGGAGGAAAGTCCAGGTTCAGATTCGCTCGGCGGGTTTGATTTCATTTCAGATGAACCGATTGGTAAATCGCTGGGGCTCGTAGTGAAGCTGATCGACTCATTTGCCAGGACACCACAGGTTGATAAGAAAAAAATATACGTCGGCGGGCTGTCGATGGGCGGAATGGGAACGTTTGAATTACTGTGGCGCAAGCCGAACTTTTTTGCTGCAGCGATACCAATTTGTGGAGGAGGTGATCCTTCGAAGGTTTCTATCTACGCTAAGAACTTTCCGATCTGGGTGTTTCACGGCGGCGCGGATCCGGTGGTTCCTGTAAGCAATTCAAGATTGATGGTAAACAGCTTGAAGGCCGCGGGCGCAAATGTTGTTTATACCGAGTATCCCGGTGTTGGGCACGACAGCTGGAACAATGCCTTCGCGGAACCGACTTTGCTGGAGTGGCTTTTTTCGCATTGATTATTCGCGCTATAAACGTCGTTTGAAAATTTCAACACTTTCATTTTTCCAACTGAAGAAACTGCCGTCAATAATTCGTCTGCGTGCTTCCGTAAC
The DNA here is from genome assembly GCA_016786745.1 of Chitinophagaceae bacterium. Lineage (GTDB taxonomy): Bacteria > Bacteroidota > Bacteroidia > Chitinophagales > Chitinophagaceae > Flavitalea. Next base: position 5,342 of record JAEUVS010000146.1, read on the forward strand.
TACATACATATAGAACGCCAGGTTATGCACGCTTGCAATCGTTAAACCTAAAATTTCTTTCGATTTTATAAGGTGCCTTAGATATGCTTTCGAATAAAAATTACTTACCGGGCTGTCAAATCCATCATCAATAACGGAAAAGTCTTTTTCCCATTTTTTATTATCGATGTTGATCACTCCCTTCGATGTGAACAGCATCGCGTTCCGGCCGTTGCGTGTTGGCATCACACAATCGAACATATCCACTCCGAGAGAAATACATTCAAGTATGTTCCACGGCGTTCCGACGCCCATCAGGTACCTGGGTTTCTCCTCCGGAAGATGTTCGCAACACAATGCAGCAAGCTCATACATCATTTCTTCGGGCTCACCCACGCTTAGTCCGCCAATAGCATTACCCACGGCGCCTGCAGCCGC
>JAEUVS010000004.1 GCA_016786745.1 Chitinophagaceae bacterium
TGTTACCAACCCGGCTGTTGCTACTATGTTTCCCAACGAAAAAACAAAATGGCTGAATTTTCTTCATGCCGGCTGGCCGACGGGTTTGATACTTGGTGGTATCATCGCGTTGTTTATGGGACCCGAAGTGGACTGGCGTTATAAAATATTGCTGGTGCTTCTGCCGGCCCTGGCATATGGCATTATGCTTTTGCCGCACAAATTCCCGGTTAACGAGCGCGTTAAAGCGGGTGTGTCGTACCTGGAGATGCTGAAAGAGGTAGGTGTTGCGGGTGCATTGCTCATGGTGGCGCTGATTGTTTTCCAACTTGGTTCTGTGTTCGGCTGGACGACCACTACAAATATTATCGTAACGGGTGTAATTGTTCTGCTGTTCGGATTGTATGTAAAATCTTTCGGGCAGCCGCTTTTCATTTTGCTTTTACTGATTATGATTCCGCTGGCAGTTACCGAACTCGGTACGGATAGCTGGATCACCGACCTCATGGCGCCGGAGATGTCGAAAATCGGTGTGCAGGCAGGATGGATCCTTATATACACCTCGACTATCATGGTAATTCTGCGATTTCTTTCGGGCAAAATCATTCACCGTATTTCTCCCCTTGGATTGCTTGCGGTGTCGTCGATAGTGGCTGCATTGGGATTGTTCTTACTGTCGGGATCGTCTGGTGTGATGGTATTGGTGGCAGCAACCGTATTCGGACTTGGGAAAGCGTACTTCTGGCCAACGATGCTTGGTGTGGTATCGGAACGTTTTCCGAAAGGTGGGGCATTAACATTAAACATAACAGGTGGAGTGGGTATGATTGGCGCTGGCGTTATTGGCGCGGTAATCCTTGGATTTTTCCAGGACACGACCACTGACCAGCACTTACGCGAGTACGATGTACAGAATAAAACGTCACTGCATAGCCAGTATGTAACTGAAGAGAAGCGAAGCATATTCGGCGATTACCGCGCTGTTGATGCGGCTAAAGTTGAGCAAGCCAGCGAAGGTGAAAGACAAACCATAACCTCTGTGCAGGAATCGGCGAAGAAAGAGGCATTGAAAAAAGTGGCGTGGTTCCCCATCGGGATGTTTATTTTTTATGTTTTACTGATATTATATTTCAGGTCGAAGGGCGGCTATAAGGCGGTTTCGCTTGAAAGCCGGCATTAAAAACAGGTTTTATGAGTCAAAAGAAAATTAATGTAGCTATAGTAGGACTGGGATTTGGAGCTGAGTTCATTCCCATTTACCAGAAGCATCCTAACGCTAATATGTATGCGGTTTGCCAGCGCAACCCGGAGAAGCTGAAACAAATCGCGGACGCTTTTAAGATTGAAAAAAGTTATACGGAATTCGAAGATCTGCTTAAAGATCCAAGAGTAGATGCGGTCCATATTAATACTCCTATTCAAAGTCATGCCGAACAATCACTCGCTGCGCTTCGCGCGGGAAAGCATGTGGCCTGTACGGTACCGATGGCCACAACGGTCGAAGAATGCCGCAAAATTGTGGAAGCTGTCAGGGAAACCGGTCGCACGTACATGATGATGGAGACGGTGATCTACAGCAGGGAGTTTCTTTTTGTGAAGGAGATGTATAAGAAAGGTGAGCTTGGCAAGTTGCAGTTTCTGCGTGCTTCACATCAGCAGGAAATGGCTGGATGGCCGGGATATTGGGAAGGACTGCCGCCGATGCATTATGCCACACATTGCGTAGGTCCCGTGCTTGCATTGGCAAATGGAGAAGCAGACTATGTGTCGTGTTTTGGATCGGGAACAATCGATGAAAACCTGGTTTCGAAATACGGATCGCCGTTCGCTATTGAAACGTGTCATATTAAATTACGCAATTCGGACCTTTCCGCTGAGGTTACGCGCTCGTTGTTCAATACCGCGAGGCAGTATCGCGAAAGTTTTGACGTATATGGATCAAAGAAATCTTTCGAGTGGACATTAGTTGAACATGAACCTTCGGTTATACATACAGGTGAAACGCCATCCCGTGTAACGGTACCTGACTATGCGCATTTACTTCCTAAAGAAATTCAGCATTTCACAACAAAAGGTGTTTACGATTCGGATGAGAACCAGCATCTTTCCTTCACCCAAGGTTCGGGGCACGGTGGATCGCATCCACATCTTGTTCATGAATTTTTAACCGCACTTGTTGAAGGTCGTGAACCCTATCCAAATGCACGTCAGTCGGCTAACATTACGTGTGTAGGTATACTCGCCCACGAATCTGCAATGAAGGATGGGCAGATTGTTGAACTCCCTGCGTTTACGAAGTCGTAAGTCGATAAGGATCGGCGTGACGAAATATTGCTCAGGCAAAGGGCTTTCCCTCTTTGACCATTTCTTTTCTGATGCCTGTTAAAATATCGTCCATATAAATTTTAAGGTTCGCATCTGCGGTGTGGTCAACGCCATTTGATCTGCCTCGTCTTCCGAATGCCTGGAGACACGCAAAATGTACTATGTTGTTGATGTTTCCCCCGGTAAGCTCGTAGCTCTTTATTTTATCAAACACATTTGGCACCTTTTCTTCTGACCCGGGCTTGTCAAGAAATACAGTCTTTTCAGGAAATAATTTCTCCCATATTTCTCTTCGTTCATCCTCGTTAGGAATGGGAAACCTTAGTATGGAGTTGAACCTGCGGATAAACGCGTCATCAATATTATTTTTCCAGTTCGTAGCCAGGATTATCAAGCCATCATAATCCTCTATGCGTTGCAGCAAATAAGAAACTTCCTGGTTAGCGTATTTATCATGAGCATCCCGTACGTTGGTGCGCTTACCAAACAATGCATCGGCCTCGTCGAAAAAGAGAATCCATTTTTTGTCTTCTGCCCTGGTAAATAGAAGTTCAAGATTTTTTTCTGTTTCTCCTATGTACTTAGAAACTACCATTGAAAGGTCGATTTTAAATACTTCGCGCCTGAATTCATCTCCGAGCAATCTCGCAGTAAAAGTTTTTCCTGTACCAGGAGGTCCAAAAAACAAAGCCCGGTAGCCTTTTCGAAACCGGTTGTCGCTTGCAAACTTTTTTACCAGGTCGTCGTTATACTCAAGCCATGTTTTTATTTCATTGATTTGCGATTTCAGTTCGGCATTTATTACTAACTGTTCCCAGTCGGGTTGCCTGTTAATCTCGCTGGGCGATATCTTTTTTGCAGGAAAGCTGACGCTGAATTGTGGCGATTGATGCTCACCGGTTGTGAGAATATCAATATAGTCCTGCGACATAATGATGCGTCCATGCATAGGTGGCTCTGTGTTCTGCATATCCTCGAGCCATAAAACTTTTTTTAACCAGAAAATATGTGTCGAACCGAACAGTTCCTGGACTACGAGACGTTTCCGCAGTTGCCGGCCTGCTATCAAAAAAACCGCTGTTTCGCCGGTGGGCAGGAAGAAGCGACAGTTTTTGCCACGCGTACCGCCTATGTTTGTAAATTCCTCTGTTTTTGGCGGCAGCTCTTTGGCAATTGCGCGGTCAAATAAGTCGGGATAGAGGTAGGGCGCCAGTGCGATAAGCAATAAGATCTGGCCTTCCCTGGAAATTGCATTTGCCATGATGAATTTATACAGGTTCGGTTCCCAATAATGCGGCAATGGCATTTCTGGTTCAGCTTTGTTGAACACGTCCTCCGAACTGAACGATTCTTCTATCCTGTATCTTATCAGTTTATACAAATAGAGAAATTCGTAAGCAGTGTTGTTGGGCATTGGCTGCGTGATCGCCTGTTTTTCGGAAGCAGTCCTGCTGTTTTCTTCGTTCATGATTATATCAATATCTTATTCCTGAATATTTTTGTCATTCTTCATTCTTTCTTCATTCGTGCCTGTACCGCCGGGTTTTTCATCTTCTTTTGGCGTTGAAAGACGCTGAATGTCTTGCGGTTTCGCTTCCGCTTCGCGCTCATAATTGTCTACCGGTGAAGCTTCAGGCTGTTTTTTCGCATTCTCGTCGTTTTGTGACTGAACATCGAACTTTTTTGCCTGGAAGAATGATTGTTCATTGCCGGACTCCGATGATTTCACGCTTCGATGGCGCCTTGAACGGTGTGACATAAATTCATTTTTTTGATTCTTGATAGAAATTCCATTGCCAGCTCCCCGTAATCTGACGCCCCGTGTGAGGTTGGATCATATTTAAAAATGTCGAGGCCGGCTTCCTGTGCGCGGGAAAGTTGAATGTTGCTGCGAATGCGGGTGCTAAAAACTTTATCGCCGAAAATATTTTCAATTTCAGCAAGAACATTCCGGCTCATCACTATGCGGCGATCGTATTTTATAAAAACAAAGCCTATTATGTCCAATGATCCATTAAAACTCTTTGCCTCCTCGAAGCAATGCATGAAACCGGAGATACTTTTGAGCGGAAGATATTCAGCCTGGAGCGGGATCAATATATAATCGCTCGCCACCAGCGCATTTGTCAACAGCATCCCGGGAGAAGGAGGACAATCGATGATAACGAAATCATAATTGCTTTTCATTTTATGAATCATTCTTTGAAGCTTTGTTTCGCTTTCATATTCGCACATAAGTTTTTGTTCGGTTTGGGCGAGGGCTGTAGAAGAAGGAATTAGATGCAAACCGGATTTAGTTATAACGATGGCCCGGTCGAGGTCGCCATCTTCCTCGATGCTTACTTCACGCAGGTATTCCGAATACAGGGTTCGCTCTCGTTCCTGTTGTATACCGAGCGAGAGGGTGAGGCTTGCTTGCGGATCGGCGTCGATAAGCAGTACTTTATTGCCGTCGTTTACTATTGCGGCGGCAAGGTTGGTTGCCGTTGTTGTTTTACCGGTACCACCTTTTTGCCCCGCGATTGATACGATTATCATAAAAAATAATTAAATTAGTTATGAAGTTTTCTATCTAAATAGCGTTCAATTTCCTCAGGCAGCATCACCTGTTTGAAATCTTTCTCCGCAACTCCAATTTTATCTGCTTCCTCTTTTGAAAGTTTTCGAAGGGTGCCGTCGGATGTTTCTGCAAGGCCGAATGGTTTCGCTTCTTCAAAAAGAAGTGGACTGTGGAATTTCTCCAGTGTGCCCGGAAACAAATTCAAAAGACTTTCATCATGAAAAACCATTTTCCATTTTCCTTTTTCAGGGAGCTTGTTTGAGCCGAATAATGGATACTTTAATACTTCTTCATCCTTGAGCTGGTTCGGCGAGAAGTTGTTGAAGCGTTTGTCGATTACGCCATACCCGGTGCCAAAAGAAGTGTCTCCGATTGCAACCATCAGGGCAAACGAGTCCTTTGGCAATGGAACAGAGACTACATCGCCCTTTTTTATTTTTTGCGTTTTCGATGAAGAATACCCCGGCAATATTTTTTCGATATCATGCTGGTCCACATCTTCGAAAAGCGGATCCTTTATTTGATGAAGTGCCTCGGTGATGCTATCGAAAAAAATTTCGGCGGTCATTTTTTTATTTGATTCTTTGGATACTTTCTTTGCGAAGTCTGCTACAATATCGCTTGCAACTACAAAACAGTTGTCGTTAAGGTCGCTGGTGTAGTCGACCGCTTTGTCAACGGTCAGCTTTATTTTTTTTGTGTTGGTGTGGACTGTAATCTCCCTGAGTGAATTTATTTTTTCATCAGCAAAATCGTCGATGGACGTATTTTGAAGGGACCATAGCAATACGCCCAGCCACGTTTTCAATTGAGGTTTTCCTTCCTGTTCTTCATTAAAAGCTCTGAACAATTCCAGAACTTCACTTGTATCGATATTTACTTTCATATCTCTGGGTTAATTCATTTTATTGTTAGCATGCATCTGTTCTATAATATCTTCCAAACGTATCCTCGTTCATGGGGTATTGTCGATTTCCCCTGTAATTTTTTCCGTTTCTTCCTATGTAAGTCTTGTTTCTCACACAACGTTCGTGTTCCATGCGTCTTGCGTCACCGTATGTCCTTGTGCCTGGCAGGGTCACCATATCGTCGCCCATCGATGGGTTAAACCTGTTGTTATTTTTGGCATGTCGGGCGCGCACCTGGTTTTCTGTGACTTCAGGTCCATACATTCCTTCATAGTATATATTTCCAGCGCTATCTTTCAAATAATAATTCTTATACCCGGGTCGCATCAACCTTGTCTTATCGTCGTTGTGAACAAGGATCTCCTCTTCACCGGCAAAATAGTTATTAACTCCTTCAACACTTAAATTAAAAGTTGACGCCGGTTCTTTCAATTCCAGGTTCTCTACCCTGTCAACTTTTCTTTGTTGATTGTTTTTCAAAAGTAATATCATGCCTGGAGCCAGATCCCTGGATGCTATCCATCTACTTTCATTAACAATCCAGACAGGATGGTTCTTCGTTGCCTTTAACACAGAATTCCCTGCGAATATATTTATCCATGCTTCTGTACTTCCGCGGTAGATATCTACAACTTGCTTACTTACCACGGAGCGGCTGGCGAAGTCAAAGGCAAATACAAAGTCGCCCGTCCTGATGTTTTCAATTTTTTGTTTTCCTGCAGGTGTCGACACCAGTGTGCCTGCCGGGAAACAAGGAATCTGTCCTTTGCCCCAACCTGGGTTTGGATTTGGATCAGGTCCTTTTGCCTTCCACGGCTCATACCCTGGGCCGGTTGGTTCTTCGGGTTTGGGCGGTTCTTCCCCTGGCTTCGGAGGCTCTTCACCAGGTTTTGGTGGTTCTTCACCGGGCTTGGGCGGTACTGGCTCTTCACCGGGTTTGGGTGGCACCGGTTCTTCGCCGGGTTTCGGTGGAACAGGCTCTTCAGGCGGCTTCGGTGGTACCGGCTCCTCTGCGGGCTTTGGTGGCACCGGTTCTTCAGCTGGTTTTGGTGGTACAGGCTCTTCGGCGGGCTTCGGCGGTCCCGGTTCTGCAGGCTTTGGAGGTTCCACCGGTTTAGCCGGGTTAGCAGGCCCCGGAGGTGCTGGTTCAACAGGTTTTGGAGGACCAGGAGGCGGAGCCGGTTTTGTTACCGGCGGCTTAATGGTGGGTGCCTTGAATGCTCCTTTTATTGCTGATACAACTGCTGAAACGATAGAACTTACCAGGAAGAATATCAGCATAAATAACAATGCGATCACGATACCGAAGAAACTTGCAGTGGCCTGCACATAATCCTGGTGCTTCTGTTCCTGTGTTTGTCGCGCAGTGAATAATTCCAGGAGAATTTTAATAACGGTAATGCTTTCTCCGAGAAGGAACGAACCCAACAAAAATTCTCCAACTGCGAAGGAGGCTGCAAGCCCTGCTTTCATACCAAGTAATATTCCCGGCGGTCCGGCTATCAGTCCACCTACAACTGCTCCTGCAACCACCAACAGAAGTGTTATCCAGAACATCAGCAACATCAACACATTATTCAACCTGCGCCAAAGTGCGAGTGGAAAATCGAGCAGGATCAGGATATTGCTCCATATATCGTGGAAGAAGCCGCCAAAATCTTCGAAGATATTTCGCGGCATGAAAAGACTGTTTTTCGCATTTGCCCAATCGGTATTCCACAATTCATAAAACTCGTGTCCGATAGCTTTGATAGTTGCCGGCGGGTAAACCGCATTCTTTAGTCCTTCCCAAACCAGTTTGCCAAAGTCGAGGGTGTTCCATTGATTTACCATTTCTGCTATCAGTCCTTCCCCTACTTCATCGAGAGAAGCTGTGCTTCTTTCAACTTTTCCGGCAGGCGCACGCTGAATGGTACCATTCGCACCACTTTTCTTTGCCTGGCTTTGCGCATATGCCTCGGCAGTTTTTTCCTGTCGTACTGAATCGCCCTTGGGCGGACCTTCAGTTCGAATTTTCGACACCATTGCATCTACAACAGGCTTCAGTGTTCCTTCGGGATCATCAATAAACCGCTGGATGTAGTCGTATGTTTCGCGGAGCCATGTTACGGTTTTGATTACTGTGTCGATAGCATATGCGATAACGCGTTCTACAAACGATTCAATGGATTTAAGCAGGTCGTTTACAAATTTTGTAAGGCGCTCCCATAGTTCCATCCAGAAGTCACGGATGGTTTGCCATAGAGCTTTTACTTTTTCATACAGGGCTCTTGCGGCTTCCTGCATAAAGTCCGGTAGCTTTCTGAACAGCCAGTTGTTGATAAGTCCGCCCACGCTCGCAAATAGTGTGTCGACATATCCCGACATTGTTTTCCAGATGCCACCACCGATTTTTAACACGCCGTCTGTTGCCGCTTTGATAGCCTGCCACATCATCCTGGCTCCCGATTTTAGCGCTGTCCATGCCGTGCCTAAAAAGCCGGGGTTCATTAATGCGAATGCCTGTTTAAGAAACTCCATTGGAGATTTTACCAAATCGAGCGCGCCGGTAAGAGCGGATTTTATCGAATCGAA
>JAEUVS010000035.1 GCA_016786745.1 Chitinophagaceae bacterium
CAGGTCGTTTTTTACTACCGGCAACGAACACCTCGATCTTATCGTGATCATCGCGCTCACCTCGATTGCGGGTATCCTCGGAAACTCGGTCGGGTACTGGTTCGGACGAAGGATCGGTCCCGCAATGTACACATGGAAAGACCGCTTTCTTTTCAAACAGCGCTATCTCCACCAGGCGAAAGAATTTTATGATAAACACGGTGGGGGCGCAGTAGTTTTCGCCAGATTTCTACCCGTAATAAGAACATTCGCTCCTATCGTCGCCGGAATTGTGGCGATGGACAAAAAGAAATTCGGCTTCTATAATATTATTGGCTGCATCGCGTGGACAACATCCATGCTTGCGTCAGGACATTACCTCCAGCAGTTTTTTGAAAAGAAATTCGGATACGATCTGAAAGAACATCTCGAAGTGATAGTGCTTGGCATCGTACTGGTGACAACCGGGCCGGTATTGTATAAATTGTTATTGGGAAAGAAAAAGGATCCTGCTAATCCACTTAACTCGTCAGAATAATGACCAAAACGAATTATGGAGTGCTCTCAGTGCCTGTTGTTGTCGCGGCGCTGGGATATTTTGTAGACATCTACGATTTGCTGCTATTTACGATTGTTCGGGTACCCAGCCTGCAGGCGCTGGGAGTAGCACAGGCCGGTATGCTCGATGCCAGCACAACCATCATCAACTGGCAAATGATAGGCCTCCTGATAGGAGGTATAGGATGGGGCATCATGGGCGACAAACGCGGCCGCCTAAGCGTGTTGTTCGGATCAATTCTCCTTTATTCGGTCGCTAACTTTCTCACAGGTTATGTAACCAATGTGACACAATACGGAGTGGCACGATTTGTAGCGGGAGTAGGACTGGCAGGCGAACTTGGCGCGGGGATCGCTCTCGTTAGCGAACTGCTGCCAAAAAACAAACGCGGCGTAGGCACTTCTCTCGTAGCGGGTATCGGGTTGTTCGGTGCCGTATTCGCCTATTTCACTTTCCGTTTTACTGAAGACTGGCGACTGTGCTACAAAATCGGTGGAGCGTTAGGCATTGTGCTGTTGTTTCTTCGTATAAGCGTTGCCGAGAGTGGCATGTTTAAAAATGTCAGGTCGGATGTAAGCGTCAGTAAAGGAAACTTCTTCAAATTCTTCAACAACGGTGAGCGCTTCAGGAAATATCTTTTCGCAATACTTATCGGCTTACCAACATGGTACGTAATCGGGATTCTTGTGAACCTCAGTAACATGTTCGCGACCGGTTTATATGGTGAGAATTCTGTCGACAGCGGCCGCGCGGTAATGTTTTCTTACATCGGTATCGCAATCGGCGATATACTGATAGGGCTCGTCAGCCAGTTGTTTAAAAGCAGGAAGAAAGCATTGTTCCTGTTCTATGGGCTTACAGTGATTTCAATAGTGTTGTTTTTCTCACCCATCAATAACAACGACACTGCCATGTACATTATCTGTACAGCGCTCGGTTTCAGCACCGGATTCTGGGCAATCTTCGTTACGATGGGGGCGGAACAATTCGGTACAAATCTCCGCGCAACAGCAGCCACCACTATTCCCAACATGGTGAGGGGCTCGTTGTATGGCCTTAATTTTCTTTTCAAATCATTTTTCCAGGACCAGTTGCATTGGAGCATTGTGCGCGCCGGGATTGTTACGGGCATAATAGCCGTAGGCATCGCTGTATATGCGGCTTACAGAACCAAAGAAACATTTCACAAGGATCTTAATTATGTAGAAATGTAACGCGTATGAAATTTCTCGTCATACGTTTTTCTTCCATCGGCGACATTGTACTCGCCTCTCCTGTGCTGCGATGCCTGAAGAAACAGGTAGTTACCGCTGAAGTTCACTTTCTTACAAAAACAAAATTCAAGGCGGTTACTGTTGCCAACCCGTATGTCGACAAATTTTTTTATTACGACAACAACATATGGGAAGTAATCAACCTTCTTAAGAAAGAAGAATACGATTACGTGATCGACCTGCACAATAATTTTCGTTCCGGAAAAATAAAAAGGTCGCTTGGAGTAAAGGCGTACACAATCGACAAGCTGAATTTTCAAAAATTCCTTCTCACCAAACTTCGTATCGATATCATGCCCAAGCGTCACATCACGCAAAGAAGTCTTGATACTGTTGCCCATTTTGGTGTTAAGGATGATGGAGGCGGACTTGATTATTTCATTCCTGAAAATGAAAAGGTGAATGAATCGGATATTCCGGCAACGCATCACGCGGGTTATATCGCGATAGTAATCGGTGCCTCCTATCACACAAAAAAATTACCTGTTCATAAATTAACGGCGCTTTGCGCGGGTATTGAACACCCGGTTATTCTTGTTGGCGGAAAAGAAGATGCGGCGGTCGGGGAAAAAGTTGCGGAAGCTGTGGGCCCGAAAGTGTATAATGCCTGCGGAAAATTCAGTCTCAACGAATCGGCCGACCTGGTACGCCGGTCGAAACTGGTGATTTCACACGACACAGGCTTACAGTATATCGCATCAGCGTTTAATAAAACGGTTTTGGCGGTATGGGGAAGCACCTCACCGAGGTTGGATGTAGAACCTTATTACGGCAAACCTTTTCTTTCTACGCAACAGGAGGCGCCTTACGAAAACATTATCCGGAAGCCGGAGCTGTGGTGCCAGCCATGCAGCAAATATGGAAATAAAAAATGTCCACTCGGTCACTTTAAATGTATGAACCAAATGGACATTAACTATATTGTCAGCCGCGTTAACTACCGGTTAGGCAGGTAATGCGCTGAGTACGTCGTTCATATTGCGTACAGCGTCGGCGCTTTTAATGAACAGGGCCTGTTCTTCTGCACTCAAATCAAATGGTATAATCTTTTCCCAACCGTTTTTACCGATTATTACCGGCACTCCGAGGCATATATCTTTCTGGCCGTACTCACCTTCAAGCGCAACACAGCAGGTAAATAATTTCTTTTCGTCGCGAACAATTGCTTCAACGAGCGCCGCTCCGGCTGCGCCGGGTGCATACCATGCGGATGTGCCGATCAATTTGGTGAGCGTGGCGCCGCCTACCATAGTATCGCTTACAATTTTCTGCTGTTGTTCCGCGCTCAGGAATTTCGTCACAGGAACGCTGTTCCATGTGGCGAGCCGGATCAGAGGTATCATGGTGGTATCGCCATGACCGCCAACCACAACAGCATTTAAGTCTGCAGGGCTCGCTCCGAGGTGCTGGCTAAGCTGGTACCTGAAACGGGCGCTATCGAGTGCGCCACCCATGCCTATAATGCGATTTTTTGGAATACCGGTTGATTTGAGGGCGAGATAGGTCATCGTATCCATCGGGTTGCTGATAACGATGAGGATGGCATTGGGCGAATATTTGAGAATGTTTTCAGCAACGCTCTTTACTATCCCGGCATTCACGCCGATGAGTTCTTCTCTTGTCATTCCCGGCTTGCGGGGAAGACCTGATGTAATTACTACTACGTCGCTTCCTGAAGTTTTAGAGTAGTCGTTCGTGGAGCCGGTGATTTTTGTATCGAAACCAAGCAGCGCAGCGGTCTGCATCATATCCTGTGCCTTTCCTTCTGCAACTCCTTCTTTGATATCGAGCAAAACGAGTTCAGTTGCCAGTTCTTTACGGGCAATATTATCTGCGCATGTTGCACCCACGGCGCCGGCGCCAACTACAGTAACCTTCATTGAATTGAATTATTTAGAATGAGCAATAAATTTGGGCTGCAAAGATAGCTATTTAGCCTCGTCCATAATGCCATTCTTTACGGCGTACATCACCAGGCCGGCCATGGATTTCGCTCCTGTTTTGGTTTTGAGCTTGTCCCTGATGGCTTCTACGGTGCGCGGACTGATCTCCACGATATCAGCGATTTCCTTGGTCGT
>JAEUVS010000051.1 GCA_016786745.1 Chitinophagaceae bacterium
TTTCACCTCATCGAAAAACAGGCGCCACAATTTTTTGAGGAACCGGTAAACACCTTCTATGCCCTTTGTATCCCACGGTTTGCTCATTTCAATGGGTCCGAGAAACATTTCATACATGCGGTATGTGTCGGCCCCGTAACGTTCAACGATGTCATCCGGGTTTACCGTGTTGTATAACCTCTTGCTCATCTTCTCCACTTCCGCACCGGTGATGTATTTTCCATCTTCGAGGATAAATTCCGCGTCGTTGAACTCTTTTCTCCAGTTCTTAAATGCCTCTACATCCAGTTCAAGGCCATCAACAATATTCACGTCAACATGAAGCGCATCGGTTTCGTAGTTCGATTTCAATCCATGAGACACGAATTTGTTTGACTTTCTTATCCTGTACACGAATCTGCTGGAGCCCTGGATCATTCCCTGGTTTACGAGTTTCCTGAACGGCTCATCAAAACTGATATACCCGAGGTCGTAAAGCACTTTCGTCCACATCCTGCTGTAAAGAAGGTGTCCCACCGCGTGTTCGGTACCCCCTATATAAAGGTCGACCTGGTTCCAATAATCAGATGCTTTGCGGCTGCAGAATTCTTTCTCGTTATACGGGTCCATGTATCGCAAAAAATACCAGCTGCTGCCTGCATAGCCAGGCATGGTGTTCGTTTCGAGATTACCTGACGCCCATTCCGGTATATTGGCGAGCGGCCCTTCACCATTGGGCCCGGCCGCATATGAATCGACCTTCGGAAGTTCGAGTGGCAACTGTGATTCATCAAGAGGAACAGCGATGCCATCCACCCACCTGATGGGAATGGGTTCGCCCCAATAACGTTGACGGCTAAATGCGGCATCGTGCATCCTGAAGTTTACCTTCCTCACTCCAATTCCTTCTTTCTCTACGCGATCAATCACGATATCAATCGCATCGAGCATTTTTGTTCCATTCAGGAAGTCACTGTTTTCCAGAATCGCGTCTTTTGTGGGATTTGCTTCGGTACCGTTGTAGTGTTTGCCAATAATATTCGTTATCGGTAAGTTGAAATGCTCCGCAAATTTATGATCGCGTTCGTCGCCGCATGGCACTGCCATGATGGCTCCGGTACCATATCCGGCCAGCACATATTCTGAAATCCACACCGGTATCGGTCGCTGATCGAATGGGTTGAGCGCATATGCACCTGTAAATACACCGCTGATTTTTTTCTCTGCCATTCGTTCGCGCTCGCTCCTGCTTTGCACATAGTTCAGATATTCTTCAACAGCAGGTTCACATTCTCCCGTGGTGATTTGTTTTACGAGCTCATGCTCTGGCGCCACCACCATAAAATCCACACCAAAAATGGTATCGGGTCGTGTTGTATAAACTCTTAGCTTAAATTCTTCTTTGCCTTGTATTTTGAAATCAATTTCTGCGCCCGACGATTTCCCGATCCAGTTTGTCTGCATATCCTTCATCGCCTCGCTGAATTCGATGCGGTTCAGCCCTTCCAGCAGGCGGTCGGCGTACTCGGTGATACGGAGATACCATTGCCTCAACTTCTTTTTTACCACCAGGTATCCGCCCCGTTCGCTGCGCCCGTTAATCACTTCGTCATTTGCAAGCACGGTTCCGAGCGCCTCGCACCAATTTACTTCGCCATAGCTGCAATACATGAGGCGGTAGGTCATCAGTGTTTCCGCCTTTTCAACCTCAGATAACTTATCGAAATCCTTAAGGCGCGAAATCAATGTTTCAATAGGCTCTGCCTTATTGGTTTCCTTGTTGTACCAGCTGTTGAACAGCTTTAGGAATATCCACTGCGTCCATTTATAATATGCCGGATCACTCGTTCTCACCTCGCGGCTCCAGTCGAACGAAAAGCCGATCTTATCGAGCTGGCTGCGGAACGTGGCAATGTTGTTTTCTGTTGTAACCGCTGGATGCTGCCCTGTTTCGAGAGCGTATTGCTCGGCAGGGAGCCCGAAGCTGTCGTATCCCATCGGGTGGAGTACGTTAAACCCTTTCGATCTTTTATACCGGGCGTAGATATCTGATGCTATGTATCCGAGCGGATGCCCCACATGCAACCCTGCGCCCGAGGGGTAAGGAAACATATCCAACACATAGCATTTTTGTTTATTTGAATCGTTAGAAACTTTATAGACGTTATTTTTATTCCAGGCATCTTTCCACTTTTTCTCTATTTCCCTGAAATCATATTCCATGCGTGCGATTTGTGCAAACATAAGATAATTAACTACTTTTGACCATCTAAAAAAATCCAAATGGTCCAAACCGGAAAAGCATCCGCTAAACGTTCCAAGCCCTCTTATTTCATGGCCATTCTCGGCGTTTCCATCGTATTATTTTTTGTAGGCATCTTCGGCTGGATGCTGCTTAACGCAACGCATTACATGAACTACCTCAAAGAGGGTGTTCAGGTACACGTCTACCTTCAAAAGGATGTCGCCCAGGCTGATGTTGACTCGCTCAAAAATTACCTCTCTGTTCAACCATTTACAAAATCAGTTGAATATGTTGACAAAGAAACGGCCAAAAAAAGGTGGCTCGAGGATGAAGCCGATTTCAGCGAACTGATTGATGAAAACCCGCTTCCCGCTTCCATAGATTTTTATGCCCGAAGCGCCTATGTGCATAAGGACAGCCTCACCAACATAAAAAACGATCTCCTGCGACGCTCAAATATTATTGAAAGCGTGAAGTATCCTGCCACACTTGTTGCCCGGATGGCGCCCATCATGCGATGGATGCTTCTCGGTCTCAGCGCGATGGCGGTGATCTTCGCTATACTTTCGATCGTGCTGATAGATAATACCATCAGGCTTGCGATGTACAGCAACCGGTTTCTCATTAAAACCATGCAGATGGTTGGTGCCACCCGTGGATTTATTTCCAAACCCATGAACATGAGAGCCATTATAAATGGCGCCATCGCAGCGATCATATCAATCATCCTGATATTCGTGATCATGCTCGTTTTCGAATATTTCGTAACGGATCTCAAAACTCTCAGGGACAATAATAACCTGGTCCTTATGTTCCTCATACTTTTCCTGCTGGGCATAGGCATTAGCCTGATCAGCACACACCGCAGCGTGGTCAAGTATCTGAAGATGAGTTTGGACGATCTGTATTAACTTATACCCTACCTTTAGCTCATGAACGATAAGAAAGCACCCCAGGCTCCTTCAAATAATCTCTTCGGGAAGGAAAACTATGTGTGGATCATAGCCGGGCTCGCCGTAATCGCTCTTGGCCTCATCCTGATGGCCGGCGGGAAAAGCGACGACCCCAATGTTTTCAACCCTAAAGAAGTGTACAGCTTTACCCGTATAACCGTTGCGCCGATCCTCATACTGCTGGGACTGGCCCTCGAAGTATTCGCCATTTTCCGTAAACCCAAGAAGGGCTGAGCTGAATGAATCTTTTCGAAGCGATTATAGTAGCCATAGTTGAAGGGCTCACTGAATACCTACCGATCTCTTCAACGGGCCACATGATCATTACCTCTGCCCTGCTCGGCATAGAAAAAGACGAATTCACCAAACTATACGAAGTTTCCATACAACTCGGCGCCATCCTCGCTGTTGTCGTTCTCTACTGGAAGAAATTCCTCGACTTCAGCAAATGGAAGTTCTACTTCAAACTCATCCTTGCCGTAGTGCCCGCCATCGTGTTGGGATTTTTCTTTTCCGACCAGATAGACGCGATGCTCGAAAGCCCCACAACAGTTGCCATCACCCTCCTTTTGGGTGGCGTTATATTTCTTTTCATCGACAGGTTCTTCCTCCGCCATGAAATAGAAAAAGAGGAAAACATCAGCAATAAAAAGGCTTTCGTAATCGGTATCTGGCAATGTCTTGCGATGATACCCGGTGTAAGCCGCAGCGCCTCCGCAATTATCGGTGGCATGCAGCAACGCCTGACAAGAAAACTCGCCGCTGAATTTTCTTTTTACCTCGCCGTACCCACCATGGCAGCTGCAACCGGTTACTCCGTTTTCCTAAAAGACTGGAAAGGCGCTTCAGGTGCAGAAGTCAGGGGCTACGAACTGATCCTTGCCTCAACACAGAATACAGTGGCATTCGCTACAGGCAACATCATCGCCTTCATCGTAGCGATCATGGCCATAAAGTTTTTCATAGGCTTTTTACAAAAGCATGGTTTCGTTTTGTTCGGCTGGTACCGTATCATTGCCGGTATAATATTACTTGTGCTGATATTAACCGGCGTGATAAGAGGATAAAGTTTTAAGAAAAAACCCCTCAATAAATTGAATTCAAAAAAACTCATCAATGCCTGGTGCCTGTACGACTGGGCAAACTCTGCATATAATCTTGTTATCACTTCCACCATTTTTCCCGCCTATTTCGAAGCCGTTACCCGCCACCCTGAGAATGGCAACACCGTTCGCTTTCTAGGCCGGGATTTTGTTAATACAGCCCTTTATAATTATGCGCTCGGCACGGCGTTTATTGTCGTTGCCATTATTTCGCCCATCCTTACCGCTATCGCGGACACGAGAG
Source organism: Chitinophagaceae bacterium (assembly GCA_016786745.1). Taxonomy (GTDB): domain Bacteria; phylum Bacteroidota; class Bacteroidia; order Chitinophagales; family Chitinophagaceae; genus Flavitalea. The sequence continues at coordinate 4,525 of JAEUVS010000051.1, forward strand.
GCAATAAAAAGAATTTCATGCGCTTCTTCTGCACCGTCGGTAGCATTGCCTGTGCCGCTCTTTATTTCTTTACGCCAACAGAAACAGTCAACGGCGTTACGTTGAGCTCTCGTGCTCTTCATATCGGTGTAATTTTTATGGTTATCTCATGTATCGGGTTCTGGGCAAGCCTCGTTTTTTACAATTCTTACCTGCCGGATCTTGTCACCGAGGACCATCGTGACCGCGTCAGCGCCCGCGGCTACACCTGGGGATATATTGGCAGTGTTATCCTCCAGGTTATTTGTTTTATCATTGTTTTTCTACCCGAAATGTTTGGCCTCAATACCGAGTTCGAAAAAAATTACATGCCGCATCGCATTTCTTTCGTTCTCGTCGGAATATGGTGGCTGGGCTTCGGTTACATCAGCCTGAACATCCTGCCACGTGGCAATATTAATACAGTCAGAACTCAAAAAAATGTGATTAAAACGGGATTTCTCGAGTTAAAAAAGGTTTGGTCGCAGGTAAAACATCTTCCGGTTCTAAAAAGATTTTTGTATTCGTTCTTTTGGTATAGCGCAGGTATACAAACAGTATTTCTCGCCGCCACTCAATTCGGCGCAAAAGAATTGCATCTTTCAATGACGCAGCTGATCATTACGATCATGATCATCCAACTCGTCGCGATACCCGGCGCCATTCTCATTTCACGCATATCAGAGAAAACCGGAAACATCAAAACACTCATTGGAGTTGTGATTATCTGGGTGGCGCTGTGCATCGGCGGTTATTTTATTCAAACAGCAACGCAGTTTTACATTCTTGGCGCAATAGTTGGCCTCGTGATGGGCGGCTTACAATCACTCAGCCGGTCCACCTACGCTAACCTGATGCCGGAAACAAAAGATACCGCGTCGTTCTTCAGCTTTTTCGATGTAACGGAGAAAATTGCGCTGGTACTCGGCATGTTCAGCTTCGCTTATGTTGAAGAATTAACCGGTTCAATGCGAAATTCCGTACTTGCACTCATGTTCTTCTTTTTCCTTGGAGTGATATTCCTGGGATGGACGCTGCGTACTCAAAAAAAATCAACCTCATGAAAATAACTGTCCTCCATACCGGTTACTTCAAACTCGATGGAGGCGCAATGTTCGGTGTTGTGCCCAAATCGATATGGAACAAACTAAATCCCGCCGATGAAAACAACCTCTGCACATGGGCACTACGCTGCCTGCTTGTAGAAGACGACAACCGGCGAATCCTTATAGACACGGGCATTGGCGACAAACAGGACGAAAAATTTTTCAGGCACTACTATATGTCTGAAACAAAAACCATAAACCAGCTTTTATCGGAAAACGGTTATTCGCCGGACGACATCACAGATGTTTTTCTTACTCACCTGCACTTCGACCATTGCGGCGGCGCAATAACCAGGAAAGTAAATGACCTCGTTCCTGCTTTTCCGAATGCTACTTACTGGAGCAATGAAAAGCACTGGCAGTGGGCAACAAAACCCAACGACCGCGAGAAAGCATCGTTCCTCTCCGAAAATATTCTGCCTATACAGCAAAGTGGCAAATTGAAATTTGTAAAAGAAGAGCAGGACGTTCGCTTTTCATCAAATATCACTGTAAGGTTTGCATACGGTCACACCGATGCAATGATGCTTCCGCAAATCAATTACAAGGAACGAACAGTTGTATACACCGCCGACCTTCTTCCCTCCACGGGTCATATTCCTATTCCCTATGTAATGGCCTACGATATGTTCCCACTTACCACTATCAATGAAAAGCGGTCTTTCCTCAAGGAAGCGATCGACAATAATTACATACTATTCTTCGAACACGACCCGGTAAATGAGTGCTGTGACTTACAGGTAACGGACAGGGGCATACGAAGCAGAAGAACGTTTCAAATCCAGGAACTATAAACGCAAATAAACTTTATCTTAAATTGACGAGTGAAGTTAATGGGTGCCGCAGGTTTTTGTAGTTCATCATATCCACTTTGATGCTGCCCACGCTGATCGGGCTTTCGATCCTTACAGGAATTTTATTTTTGTCGTCAGAAATCCAAACCGTCATTTTTTCACCTCCTTCGAAAATAGTTCCTTTAATAAGGAGTGGTTTGAATTTAATAGCCTTAAACTTACCGTACTTGGTTTTAATTGTTTCTTTTCCGAGGTACCTGATGTACATTGAGAAAAGTTCCTTATCGAGAAAGAGAGTAAATGGAATTTTGTCGCCCGGTTTGTAACTATCGAAATCTATATTTCTCGCGTAATAAATCGAGCTTAACACATCCTGCACACATGCCGGCACTTTGAAAACTCCGTCGTTTGTGATGGCGGTATTGGTCACCTTGTTAAAGGTTACATTCTCGTACTTTTTATATCCGCCTTCATACACGTTCCTGATAAACTTATACGGTTGCAAAGTAGCAGTGTCCATGTACGTTTCGTACCTGTCGCGCACTTTGAAAAAATTGTCGTAAAAGCTAAACGTCTTTCCTTCGCCCACCACATGGTACACGGGTATATTGTTGAGTTTGTCGAGCGATGACGTAAATACTGCTTCACCGGCGCCTACATACATCCCGGCGACGGTATAAAACACTTTAAATGTGATGGATTCGCCCGCGACGAAGGCGCTGTTCCGTACATCGCAAAACCCATTGCCAGCTTTCAATGGAAAGGTGATAAACGCAAATATTATGATCGTTAAAACTCTTATCAGTTTCATGTAAAGCCAATCCGGTTTCCTTCAATAATAAATTTATATCCCATGCTCACTGTTTACGAAATAATTTTAGTGCCAATACCAGTATCCCTCCAATCAGCGCCGGTATCACCAGGTTGATGATCCACACCGCAAGCGATACCGCAAAAATGCCCGCAACGTTCTGACTGTAAAGCTGCATCACCTGCAAGCCGGCCTGCCACCTGATCCCAAGTTCCGTCAGAAATCCCGGGGCAGGGACAACAGCAATCACGAAAAAAACTACGCTTATTGCCCAAAAAGCCTGCCACCAGTCTACCACAACACCAAAAACACCAAACAGCAAATAATATTGCAGGATAAACACCACAAAGCGCACTACAGACAAAGACAGAATTGATAACAGCATAGTTGCGTTAACATCTTCCAAAACCCTGACATGCCTGCTCCAATGCAACATCCACTTTTTTCCCGTTATTCTTTTCGCGAAAAAAGGAATCGAAAAGTAAAATATTGTTAAAACTGCAACAACCGCGCCCGTAACATACAAACCAATATTCAACCATGAATTCGTTCCGGTTCCCGCAACATCCGCAATGCGGTCAGATAGCACCATCGTACCAACACCACCCGCAAGTAATGTAACCATGATCTGTGCAAGACTGCAAACAACTGTAAGCGGAATGGAAGCGATCCTCGCGCCGCTTTTTAAATAAAGCATCCGGCCAAAATATTCTCCAACCCTGTTAGGTGTAAAAAACGCAAGCGCATTACCGGTAAACACTGCTTTATAACTTGTGCCAAATGATACCGGCGAATGTTTCTTAAGAACAAGCTGCCACTTTTTTGCCTCAATACCCCAATTCGCAAACATCAGGCAGAAAACGGTGGCAATTGGCAAGACACCATTCGCAAGCGCTGAATGAATTTGAAGAAGAGACGAGTGCCAGTTGTTTTGAAGATGCAGTTGACGGTATATCGAAACAACCAGGATACAAAAGACCAAAGGCCCGCAGAAATAGTTGAGGATTAATTTGATATTTTTGCCCTGGATCAACAATTTGATATAGCAAATTAATTCAATACTGTTGTTTGGAAAAGTCCCGGAAAATAATTCTTGGCATTGACCCCGGAACGCTGCTTATGGGCTACTGCATAATCCACGTTGAAGGGCAGGCAATCCAGATGAAGGAAATGAATGTTCTGCGCCTTCACTCCAGGCTCGACAACTACACGCGGCTACAACACATCTACAATAAAGTTGACGAACTTATACGCCTCTTCCGCCCAAATTGTTTTGCGATTGAAGCTCCTTTTTTTGGAAAAAATGTTCAGAGCATGTTGAAACTTGGCCGCGCACAGGGTGTGGCCATTGCGGCTGCGATAGGAGCAGGCGTTCAAGTGTGCGAGTATTCTCCCAGAAAAATAAAGCAATCCATCACCGGAAATGGTAATGCTGATAAAGAACAGGTGTGGAAAATGCTTCAACAGATCATAGCGATAGAAGATGCCACCATCAAATACCTTGATGCATCAGATGCACTCGCCGTGGCCGTATGTCATCATTTCCAGGATAACACCATTTTGAACGGCCGTAGCACAAAAGCCACCAGTTGGAAACAGTTTATCGAAAAAAATCCCCAGCGACTAAGGGTGAAATAAAACTATTTGTTCAATGCAGTTGTAATAAGTCGTTGCACTTCGAGAAATTCTTCTTTACTCAGCGTAAGCTTTTTCCTCGTGAAATTAAGATCATCTGCCCCATTGATTGGCACAAGGTGCATGTGCGCATGGGGAACATCAAGGCCTATCACCTCTATGCCGCAGCGGTTGCAATCAAACACGCTCTCGATAGCTTTCGCGATCGGTTGCGCGAATACCAACATCTCCGAAAGGTATTCCTTCGGCAAATCAAAGATGTTATCAATTTCTGTTTTAGGCACAACAAGCACGTGCCCCTTTGCCATAGGAGCAATATCGAGGAAAGCGACGAACATGTCGCTCTCCGCGATTTTATAAGAAGGAATAGTTCCCGCAATGATTTTTGAGAATATGGTCATATCAAACGGTGATCTCTTCTATTTTAAATTTCATAAGGCCCGCCGGCACCTGTACCTCTGCAACCTCACCCCTCGCCTTGCCTATTAAACCTTTACCAATAGGTGAAGTAACAGAAATTTTGCCTGCCTTCAGGTCAGCTTCTTTTTCAGAAACTATCTTGTATGTCAGTTGTTTTTTAGTCGTAAGATTGGTAAGTGTCACCTTCGTGAGAATAGACACCTTACTCGTGTCTATATCCCCTTCTTCGAGTATACGTGCATTTGCCAAATCGCCTTCAAGCTTTTTAATTCTTGCTTCCAGAATTCCCTGCGATTCTTTCGCCGCATCATACTCGGCGTTTTCCTTTAAATCGCCTTTTTCCCTGGCCTCAGCGATGGCTCTCGCCGCTGCCGGCCGGTCAATCGCCTTCATCCTGTGCAATTCTTCTTTCATTTGCTCTAACGTGTCCTTCGAAACATAAATGATGTCACTCATAACAACCACTTTATAATGAAAAAAAAGCCGTTACCTTGCAGTAACAGCAAAAAGAACAACGCCCCAGGTCTACTGAAGCGTTGCACGTATGTGGCAAAAATAGGTTTTTTCGGTAAGAAACAGCCCTTAAAGCTTCAGCTTCCCGAGGATCACCTTAGCCATCTTAAAAAATGCTTCGTGACTATACCCGGCAATATGCGGCGTTATCACAACATTAGGCTGGCCCAACAGCCAGTTCAACTGTGATCGTTCATCGTCATTCAGAGCTTCAATTCTCTCATTTTCAAGAACATCGAGCGCTGCGCCGGAAATCTTCCCGGACTGGAGCGCCCGGATCACCGCATTTGTATCGTGCACTTTTCCCCTGCACGTATTGATGAGTACCGGCTTGCGTTCGAGCGCATTAAAAAAATCGTCGTTAGCCATGTGCCGCGTTTCTGAAGTTAACGGCACATGAAAACTGACAACATCAGCGTACCGCGCAATCTGCTCAGGCAATGCCTCTCTTATATATCCCTTCGCAAAGCCGTTTTTGTATTTGTCATAAGCCAGCACCGTAACGTTAAATGATGACAGAAGTCCGGCGAATGTGCTGCCGGTATTGCCAAAACCGATAATCCCCACCGTCTTACCGGAAAGTTCAGTCCCGCGATTTGCATCCCGAATCCATCTTCCATCGCGAATCTCGTTCATACTTGCCGATATTTTATTCATTACGTTCAGCAGCATTCCGAGCGCGTGTTCCGCCACCGCGTTCCTGTTTCCTTCGGGACTACTCTCACAAATAATTCCTCGGCTTTCCGCAAACTCCACGTCTATCAACTCCATCCCACTTCCCAATCTTCCGATCCATTTAAGTTTATCGGCCTTCCCGAGGAGCTGCCTGTCTATTTTCAGCCTCGTCGTAACAATGAGCCCGGTTATTTCAGGGATAACGGCAAATACTTCATCGTATGTAATGTCTTTATTGTAAACAACCTCGTAACCTTTCGCCTCAAGTTCTTCCCTCAGGTAGTCATGCACCTTAGCAGTAATAAGCGCCTTCGGCTGTGCCTGGCTGTTAGCAGATTCCATATTATCGGTTCATTCTGAAGGTCAGCTCCGCAAATTGCGCCACACTAAGCTCTTCAGCTCTTTTATTAAATAGTTCTTCGCTGAGGATTTCCCGCGAAAACAACGACTTCACCGCATTCCTCAAAGTTTTTCTACGTTGGTTGAAAGCTGTTTTCACGAGCAACACCAGGTCTTTTTCGCTGCTTATATGCACGGGTTCGGCGAGTGGGGTCATCCTGATAACCGCACTTTTAACTTTTGGCGGCGGACGAAACGCGTTTTCACTTACCTCGAACAGGTATTCCACTTTAAAAAACGCCTGTGTCAACACGCTCGTTACACCATAAATTTTACTTCCCTCTTCTGCGGCTATGCGTTCGGCCACTTCTTTCTGAAACATGCCCACCATCTGCTCCACGACATTCTTCCATTCTATAATCCTGAAAATAATTTGGGTAGATATGTTGTATGGAAAGTTGCCCGTCACTGCGAAGGATCCGTCGAATGGTGGCGAAGAGTTAAGAATATCTTCGTGAATGATCCTGTTTTTCAGTTGAGGATATGTTTGATGAAGAAACTTCACTTTTTCTTCGTCAATTTCGATGCATTTCAGGTCTATCTCCTTTAGTTCCAGGAGAAATTTGGTCAACGCGCCGCCTCCCGGGCCAATTTCCAGGAGTTTTTTAAGGGGTTTCTGCGTCAAAAAACCCACAATTCTCCGCGAAACACTTTCATCGGTCAGAAAATGTTGTCCGAGAGATTTTTTTAATGTCAGCATTGCCCCGCAAAAATACCCCGATCCGCCCATTCCTCCTTTTATTGTACTTTTATCCCTATTAATTTTTGAAGGAAATCATGCATCAAAAGCCAGTTATAGGCATATCAACAGGAGATATTAACGGAATTGGACCAGAACTTATCATCAGGACTTTCACCGATGCCCGCATCCTCGACATGTGTACGCCGGTGATATTCGGTTCCCATAAAGTCATCAACTTCTACCGGCGAATTTCCGGCGATCCCAATATCAACTACCAGATTATCCGCGACCCTTCAAAGGCAGCCGTCCGCCAGTTGAATATTTTGAACTGCTGGGAAGAAGAGGTGACCATCACCCCGGGGCAACTCAATGAAACCGGCGGAAAATATGCAGTACGATCGCTGGTAGCCGCGGCCCAGGCGCTTCGCGAAAACAAAATCCAGGGACTTGTTACGGCACCACTTCACAAAAACAACACCCAATCGGCTGAATTTAATTTCACAGGACACACCCCCTACCTGAAAAGCCTTTTTGAAGTGAACGACGTACTGATGCTGATGGTGGCAGAAAATTTCAGGGTAGGATTAGTAACCGAGCATGTGCCGGTATCGGAAATTGCAAAGCATATTACCCGCGACAGGATTCTTTCCAAATTAGGTGTGCTGAATCATTCACTCATCCGCGATTTTGGAATCGACAGGCCGCGGATCGCTGTTCTCGGTCTGAACCCTCATGCGGGCGACGAAGGATTGATAGGAAGAGAAGAAGAAGATATCATCAAGCCGGCGATCAAAGAGGCAAAAAATAATTATATCGTTATGGGACCGTTCAGCGCAGACGCTTTCTTCGCCCGCGGCCAGCACGACAACTTCGATGCGGTTCTTGCCATGTATCACGACCAGGGCCTTATTCCTTTTAAGTCTCTCGCATTAACACCTGGAGTTAACTTTACTGCAGGTTTACCCGGTGTGCGCACATCACCCGATCATGGAACCGCATTCGACATCGCAGGCAAAAATGCAGCTGACCATTCATCGTTCCTCACGTCGGTGTACAAATGCCTCGACATTATCGAAAAGAGAAACTTTTACAGGGAAAATCACAAAAACCCCCTTAAAAAAATCACGTCTGTAATACTCGCAAATGCTGTTGATGAAAAGATTGAAGAAAATGGTGAAGCGGAAAAATAAACTCTACCTGGGAGCAGCCACACTGTTAGCCGGGGTTGCCGTTACCGCCCAGACAACAGAGTTTAAACCCTGTACTTCAAAAGTTCCGGGATCTGAAATTACCTTTACCATGGTTCCCGTTCCTGAGGGATCTTTCACAATGGGAAGCCCGGAAAATGAAAAGGGACGGGGTGCCGATGAAGGTCCGCAGAAAACGATCGCTATTTCTGCTTTCTGGATGGGAGAAAAAGAAGTAACGCACGACGAGTTTCTCGTTTTTTTTAACGACGAATCGCTCGCCAGGAATTCAGATGTCGACGCGGTAACGCGACCTACAACACAGTACATTGATCTCAGTTGGGGAATGGGTAAACAGGGAGGCTTTCCGTTTAACAGCATGTCGCAACGTACGGCACTAATGTATTGCAGGTGGCTTTACAAAAACACAGGAAAGTTTTACCGTTTGCCAACAGAAGCAGAATGGGAGTATGCATGCAGGGCCGGCACCAACACGCCTTACTATTTCGGGCAGGATTCATCAACAATTGGAGATTATGCCTGGTACGCCAGCAACAGCGACAATAAATATCACAAAACAGGCGAGAAGAAACCAAATGCCTGGGGCCTTTACGATATGCTCGGCAACGTAGCAGAATGGACACTCGACCAGTACAGCGATCAGTATTTTACCAATGCAGCTGATAAAGATCCGTTTACTGAACCAACTTCGCGTTATCCAAAAACATTAAAAGGCGGAGGATTCGGCACGAACGCGGCGATGATGAGAAGCGCGGCCAGGTTTAAATCGGAATCGAGCTGGAACAGGCGCGATCCGCAGATACCCAAAAGCAAATGGTGGCTTACAGACGCGGCAGCTGTTGGATTTCGAATATTGAGTCCGCTGAAACAGCCAACACCGGAAGAAGCCGAAGAATTTTATAAAAAGTATCTCAGTAAATAATAAACAAAACGTAACATGAACACATCTAACGGAAATTCCCGCAGGGAATTTGTAAAGCAATCTTCCCTTATCGCCGGGGGATTGATAGCAGCGCCATTATTCTCAAACGCAAATTATTTTTCCGGCTCTGCCGACACCATTAAAATCGCGCTCGTCGGATGTGGAGGTCGCGGCACTGGCGCTGTGACACAGGCGTTGATGACCAAACAAAACGTAAAGCTTGTGGCCATGGCCGACGCTTTCCGCGATAATCTCGACCATTGTTATAAATCCATTACTTCTGATGACCTGTCTGACATTGGCGCAACAGGTAACCTCAAAAGCAAAATCGACGTTCCTGAAGAGCATAAATTCACGGGCTTCGACGCATATAAAAAAGCAATCGCGCTCGCCGATGTAGTAATCCTTACAACACCTCCCGGTTTTCGCCCGGTACACTTTACAGAGGCCATCACACAGGGTAAACATGTGTTCATGGAAAAACCTGTGGCAACCGACCCGGCCGGCATAAAGAAAGTGCTTGAAACAGCAGAGATAGCTAAACAGAAAAAATTAAACGTGGTAGTAGGGCTCCAGCGTCACTACCAAAACTCCTACAAGGAACTGTATAAAAGAAAAGATAAGATCGGCGATATTATTTCAGCGCAGGCGTGGTGGAACAATGATGGCGTATGGGTAAGGAAACGCCAGTACCACCAAACAGAAATGGAATACCAGATGCGCAACTGGTATTATTTCAACTGGCTCTGTGGCGACCATATCAACGAACAGCATATTCACAACATAGATGTGATCAACTGGTTCAAAGGCGGCTATCCTGTGTCTGCACAGGGAATGGGCGGAAGAGAAGTGAGGAAAGGAAAAGATTATGGAGAAATATTCGATCATCACTATGTTGAGTTCACTTACGCGGATGGATCGATATTAAACAGCCAATGCCGTCACATCCCCGGAACGATGTCGAAAGTGGATGAGTTGCTCAGCGGAACAAAAGGAAAAATTTTCTGCGATGCCGCGAAGATCACCGACAATAAAGGCGCTGTGATTTATCAGTACGATAAAAAGCAGGATAATAACCCCTATCAAACAGAACACGATGAATTGTTCGACGCTATTGCTAAAGGTGAGTACAGGTTTTCTGATACGGAGAATGGCGCGAAAAGCACGATGACCGCTATCATGGGACGTATGGCCACTTACAGCGGACAGGTAATAGAATGGGAAAAAGCGCTCAATTCAGGTATCGACCTGCAACCAAAAACACTTGACTGGAATGCGGCGCCACCAATTCTTCCAAATGATGAAGGTTTATACGCTGTAGCAGTGCCTGGAAAAACTTTGTACATGGCATCCAGATAAAATAGCAAATGAGCAAATCCAACTTCCAAAAATTTCTGAACAAAAACGACAAAGGCGCGAAGCTTAAAGAAAAGATTCGCCAGGAAAAAAAGGCGGCGCGCCAGGAAACAAAGGAATACTTTGCTCAGCTTAAGTCTGGAACAAAACGGACAGCAGAAGAACTGATCACAAAGAAAGGAACGCCGAAAAAAAACCAACCGGCAACCCTGCCAGGAAAACCGGCACCAGCAAAGGAATCGACCGGTGAAATACCTTTGAACAAATACATTTCACACGCTGGCGTATGCTCACGCCGTGATGCAGCAGATTTGGTAAAATCCGGGAAAGTTTCTGTTAACGGAAAAGTAATCACCGAGCCGGGACATAAGGTAACCGGCTCGGATGAAATAAAGGTACACGGAAAGAAAATAACCGCTGCAAAAAACCTGGTTTATATTCTTCTCAACAAACCGAAAGATCACATTACGACAACAGAAGATCCGGAGGGACGAAAAACTGTTATGGATATCGTGAAGAAAGCCACCACTGAACGCGTTTATCCCGTTGGCCGCCTCGACCGCAATACTACAGGCGTGCTGCTGCTTACCAATGATGGTGAACTCGCGCAGAAGCTTTCTCATCCCAGCTATGAAGTAAAAAAAATTTACGAGGTTACGCTCGATAAGCCTCTCCTGAAAAAAGATTTCGATCAACTGCTTAATGGAATTAATCTTGAAGACGGGTTCATTGCACCAGACTCACTTGCGTATGCCGATGCGCGCGACAAATCGGTGATCGGCATCGAAATACATAGCGGCAAAAACAGGATCGTAAGAAGGATCTTTGAAAAACTCGGCTATGACGTGCGCAATCTCGACAGGGTGATGTACGCCAATCTCACCAAAAAAAATGTGGACCGCGGTAAGTGGAGATTCTTGCAGGAAAAAGAAGTGAGGCTGCTGAAGTATATGAATGCCTCCTACGGCAAAAAGAAGTAATGAAGAAACAGTTATTCTCCATAATTTTCGAGAACGAGGATTTTGTTGCCGTTGATAAATCATCAGGCCTGCTAAGTATACCCGACCGCGATGGCGATGAAGTGTCGCTGAAAAGAATCCTTAAAGACAAATACGGCGAAATTTATACCGTTCACCGTCTCGACAAAGACACAAGCGGAATTATTGTTTTTGCAAAAAACGAAGCGACTCACAGGTTTTTATCCCGGTCGTTCGAAGAACGGAGTGTTGAAAAATATTATGAGGGACTTGTAAAGGGAACACTTCATGAGAAGGAGAAAACGATAGATGCCCCGATTGCTCAGAATACAGTTAAGAAGACGCAGATGATTATTCACAAGCGCGGCAAAGAATCTGTGACTGATTATAAAGTGCTTGAAGAATTTGGAAAGTTTACTTTGCTTGAGTTTAGAATTCATACGGGGCGAACGCACCAGATAAGAGTTCATATGCAATACGTTGGTCATCCGATAGTTTGTGATGGTCTGTATGGCGATGGCGAACCGGTGTTGCTATCATCGCTTAAGAAAAAATATAACCTTTCAAAAAATGAACTGGAGGAGCGGCCCTTGCTGAATAGATTGGCATTGCATGCGGCGAGACTAAAATTCAAAGATGCGAATGGGAATGCTTTTACGTTCGGGGCTCCGTTGCCGAAAGATATGAGTGCGTTACTGCAGCAGTTGAGAAAATTAAAATAGACAAAAAAATCCCGCAGGAAAAATTTCTGCGGGATCCATTATTCTTGAAGAAACTCTTACTCCACATTAGGCTGTGGCGTATAGCGCAAATACGGCTTAACCACTTTCACGCCCTTCGGAAACTTCTTAATCGCATCTTCAGTAGAAACTGCCGGAACCACAATCACATCTTCACCACCTTTCCAATCTGCAGGTGTTGCCACACTATAATTTGCAGTCAACTGCAAGGAATCAATCACACGTAAAACTTCAACGAAGTTTCTTCCTGTAGATGCAGGATATGTAATCGTAAGTTTTACTTTTTTATCGGGTCCTATCACAAATAAAGAACGAACAGTGAAATTCTCAGATGAATTCGGATGAATCATACCATACAGGTTGGCCACCTTGCGATCTTCGTCGGCAATAATTGGAAAATCAACTTTACAGTTCTGGGTCTCATTTATATCTTTCACCCAACCAACGTGTTTATCGAGTGGGTCAACACTAACAGCAAGAACCTTCACGTTCCTTTTTGCGAATTCCTGTTGTAATAAGGCTGTTTTACCGAGCTCGGTTGTACATACCGGGGTATAATCCGCAGGATGCGAAAAGAGAACTCCCCATCCACTTCCCAGATATTCGTAGAAATCAATGTCACCGGCAGTCGTTTTAGCCTGAAAATTGGGAGCAATGTCCCCTAAACGTAAACTCATACAAAAGGATTTATTAGTTAAAAATATTTTACCGTGTTCAGCGAAGATAAATAATCTACCAGCTTTGTGGACTACATTTTATGTTAAACTAAGTTAGCGGAAAATATCTAGCAACCCGTCGGGCAGATCAACCAACACACGTTTGGCCTTCTTATCAATCTTCTGTAGTGTTTCCTTATGTACGGGTATAAGCGCGTCTTTTCCTTCGAGGTTAATGCGGCACAACACCTGGTGTGGCTGCTCAATCACTTCGAGAATTTCGCCGAGATCATTGTTTTCGTGTATAATATGATATCCGAGAAGCGAGATGGGAGCGGATTTTCCGGCGTATTTCTGAAATACGTCTTCAGTAAGCCACACTTGTTTTTGCACCAGCGTGCGTGCGGCTTCTTTTGTGTTAATGCCTTCAATCTTCACAAATACTTCATCTTCATTTTTAATTTTTGCTGATTGAATGAAGTATGGAAGTAATTCATCTTTATTTTTCTCGATGTATAATGTTTCAAGATCTTTCAGCGAAGTTTTCTTCCCGAGATGGTGCTTCAAAACAATTTCACCATTCAGCCCGAATGTTGCCACGAATTTTCCTATAGAGCAATAATTCACCATTATAATTTCCTCGTTTAGGGAAAGCCAAAAATCCCGGTGTTTGGCACCGGGATTAATGTATGATTTTTAGTTTATCGCTGATTACTGAGACTCGCCGCGTTCAGCCGGCCTTCTTGATGGTGCGCCAGCGCCTGAACGACGTGCTTTGCGTTCTACAGCATTCGCATCCTGGCGCTTCTTGATGTTTACTTCATGCTCGGAGTGCCATTTTTGAAATTTCTCCATTGCAGTAGCATCATCAAAAAGTCCAAGTTTAACACCGCGAAGCAGATGCTTCAGGTACAACACTCCCTTGTAGGAAAGTATTCTACGAACAGTGTCGGTTGGTTGCGCTCCTTTATGCAGCCAGTCGAGCGCGCGTTGGCGGTCAAGCTGAACAGATGCAGGAACTGTAAGTGGATTGTAAGTGCCGATTTTCTGGATGAATTTTCCATCTCTGGGTGCACGGGCATCGGCAACAACGATGAAATAGAATGGTCTCTTTTTCGACCCGTGTCTTTGCAGTCTGATTTTAACTGGCATTTTAAATAGAAATTTAAATGCGTGAACGAATACGGTTTCTCTTTCCTGATTAGTCAGGTTTGCAAATGTAATAACCGGTAGGGTCTTTTCAAAATTATACCGGAACAAATGTGTAGTGTCACCTCCTGCCCATCATTCTGCCCATTGGCATTTTGTTCATCATTTTCATCATATCCTTCATTTGCTCAAACTGTTTCATAAAGGCATTCACCTCATTAAGGTCCTTTCCTGACCCCCTGGCGATCCTTTTTTTCCTGCTCATATCAATAATATCAGGATTGCGACGCTCAAGTATTGTCATTGAGTTGATTATGGCCTCGATGCCTTTGAATGAATCGTCGCTGATATCTACGTTCTTTACTGCCTTTCCAATCCCGGGAATCATTCCTAAAAGGTCCTTGATATTGCCCATTTTTTTTATCTGTTCGAGCTGTTGTTTGAAGTCCTCGAAGTCGAACTGATTTTTTCTGATCCTTTTCTCAAGTTTCCTTGCCTGTTCTTCATCATACTGTGCCTGCGCTTTTTCAACGAGCGTGGTGATATCTCCCATTCCCAGTATCCTCTGCGCCATTCTCTCCGGGTAAAACACATCGAGCGTGTCGAGCTTTTCACCGCTGCTCACAAATTTTATCGGTTTCTGAACAGTGTATTTAATTGAAAGTGCGGCGCCACCTCTTGTGTCACCATCGAGTTTTGTGAGTACAACACCGCTAAAATCCAGGCGGTCGTTGAATGCTTTCGCTGTATTTACCGCATCCTGTCCCGTCATTGAATCCACAACAAAAAGTATTTCCTGCGGATTCACAGCCGATTTTATATTCGCCACTTCCGTCATCATCGCCTCATCGATAGCCAAACGTCCTGCAGTGTCTATGATAAGAACATTTCTGTTTTTACTTTTTGCATCCTTCAGCGCGTTGCTGGCTATTTCAACAGCATTCTTGTTTTCGGGTTCGCTGTATACCGGAACATTTACCTGTTCGCCAAGAATATTTAACTGCTCAATGGCAGCGGGCCTGTAGATGTCCGCCGCCACGAGCATTGGAGAGAGGCCTTTTTTGTTTTTTAAGTAATTGGCTAGTTTGCCGCTGAATGTCGTCTTACCGCTACCCTGCAGTCCTGCCACGAGGATCACGGCGGGGTTGCCTTTTGTTACCAGTTCACTTTCGCTGCCGCCCATAAGGTCGGCGAGTTCGTCTTTAACGATCTTTACAATAAGTTGTCCCGGGCTTACCGCGGTAAGTACTTTCTGCCCCAGGGCCTTCTCTTTTACAGTGTCGGTAAAGTCTTTTGCGATTTTATAGTTGACATCGGCGTCGACGAGTGCGCGCCTGATTTCCTTGACAGTGGCCGCGATATTCAGTTCGGTGATCCTTCCTTCACCTTTTATCTGCTTGAACGCTGATTCAAGCCGTTCGGTAAGATTTTCAAACATGCCGCGAAATTAGCGCCAATTTTTTTCAAAAAAACGAGCTTAAAACCATTAATGAAAAATATCTTCCCCTCCCTGGGGGAAGGGCCAGGGGTGGGTTTAAAACCACGATGTAACCGCGTTCAAACACAAAAACAAAAAGGCAAAATGCTTACATATTCCAGTTTGCATTTTGCCTCTAATCCGTAAGTCCAGTCAGCGTAATATTATCGCAATAGGATCAAATTTATTTACCGAGGTAACCCTTCAACTCGGGCGTTCTCGAATTAGTTCTCAATTTAGTAATCGCTTTGTCTTTAATCTGCCTCACCCGCTCACGCGTAAGGTTGAACTTGTCACCAATATCTTCAAGACTCATCGGGTGGTCCTGCCCTATCCCGAAAAAATAACAAATTACCTCTTTCTGACGCTCTGTAAGCACCTTAAAAGACCGGTCGATTTCTTCTTTCAAAGACTGTATATGTTCAAGGTTAGTTTCGGCCCTGTCGGCATTCGGATTCTCAAGCACATCCACCAGCGTGTTGTCTTCGCCTTCAGAAAGTGGCGTATCCATACTGATGTGCCTCGCACCAATACCCAGCGTTGCCGATATCTCCTCTGTTTCGAGGTCAAGCAGCTCAGCAAGCTCTTCCGGCGACGGCTCCCTTTCAAACTCCTGCTCGAGTTGGGAAAATGCCTTTTGTATCCTGTTGGTAAGACCAACTTTATTCAGTGGTAAGCGTACAATTCTTGATTGCTCGGCCAATGCCTGGAGAATACTCTGGCGTATCCACCAAACGCCATAAGAAATGAATTTAAATCCACGCGTTTCATCAAAACGTTGAGCGGCCTTAATCAACCCAAGGTTGCCCTCGTTGATAAGGTCTGGCAGCGACAACCCCTGGTTCTGATACTGCTTCGCCACAGAAACAACAAAGCGAAGGTTGGCCTTCGTGAGCTTTTCAAGCGCCGCCTGGTCGCCATGCTTTATCAGGCGCGCGAGACGCACTTCTTCCTCTGGTCCTATCAGTTCAACTTTTCCTATTTCCTGGAGATACTTTTCGAGGCTCTGTGATTCACGATTCGTTATCGATTTCGTGATCTTGAGTTGGCGCATGCTCATAGATATTGGCTGGGGGTTTTTAGGCTTTTTTGACTACCCAAAATCAAAACGAAAAACTGCAATTTTTGTTATGTTTTTAACACCTGTTTCGCTATTTCCCCACAAATTGTGATTTAACACGAATTATCTTGCGTTTTAAAAATATTATCCGTAACTGGATGGAAATCAGGGCAGATTTTGACCAAAACTGTTCAAAGGCCGGAAAACAGGCATCTTGAAGCCGGCGGTAAAATAAATTTCGGAGTATGGTATATTTTTCTATAATTGCACACAATCAGCATACAAAAAATGACAATAGGGTGTAGATGAGCAAAAAACAACAATTTACATTGGAATTCCCGGTTAGATGTTCTCCGTCTATTTTATATGAATTCTTAAGTACCCCGGCGGGTTTGCAGGAATGGTTTGCCGATAAGGTTGACGAAAGGGACAATGTATTCAGCTTTTCATGGAACGGCACAACAGATAAAGCAGAAGTAACAGAAAGTGAACAGGAAAAATTTATTCGTTTTCATTGGATGCATTTGCCAAAAGATGAATTTTTTGAATTCCGGATAGAAAAATCAGAAGTTACCAATCAAACCATCTTAGTAATAAAGGATTTTGCAGATAAGGGTGATGTAAAAGACCAGAGCCAATTGTGGGACTACCAGGTTAAAGACCTGTTTCACCGTCTGGGAAATTAACGGCTTAGAAGGATTTCGTCTAAATCTGTGATTAAAAAATTAGACATACTCATTGTAAGGGCATTTATAGGCCCTTTCATCGCTACTTTTTTTATAACTCTCTTCGTACTTATTCTTCAGTTCTTCTGGCTATGGATAGACGATTTTGTTGGTAAAGGAGTTGACGGCCCTATATTCCTGCGGCTTATCGTATACCTCTCAGCTACCCTCGTACCACTCGCTTTGCCGCTCGCCATTCTCCTGTCATCTATCATGACTTTCGGCAACCTCGGCGAAACTTTCGAACTCGTGGCCATCAAATCCGCCGGTATCGGGTTGCTCCGCTTCATGCGCCCTTTACTTATTATTTCTCTCCTGCTCTCCGGCCTGGCATTCCTGTTTAACAACAACGTGATCCCGGTCGCCAACCTTAAAATGCGAAGCCTTCACACCGATATTGTCAATAAAAAACCGGCTTTCGACCTCAAAGAGGGAGTGTTCTATACTACCATCCCCGGCTATGCGATAAAAGTCGGAGAAAAGAAAAACGATTCGACTTTAATCAACGTCATCATTTACGAAACCAGCCCGCACCTGCAGGATAATATCATCGTGGCCGACCGTGGCATCATGCAGGTATCGGCCGATCAGCGGTTCCTCGTTTTTACACTTAAAGATGGCTGGAGATATGAAGAACGAGGCCAGCGTTCCAGCAACAACACCGACTTCATACGCCTCGGTTTCAAAGAATATAAAAAAGTGCTCGACCTAAGTTCCCTGCAATTAAACATCACATCCGATACGCTGTATAAGGACCGTTATGAAATGCTCAGCGTACGCCAGCTGGGCAAAGGAATTGATTCGCTCGAAAAAAGAAACGCGAACTTCAGAATACGGGTGCAAAGCGACCTGGAACCATTTATCAGTTTCAATAAAGTAATTGATAGCGGCTGGGTAAAAGTCAAACCCCAAAAAGCCGATGGCAAAACGGTGCTGGACATGATACCGGATACCGCCCGCAAGCGGGTGCTCGAGCAAAGCATTTCTTACGCCTCATCAATAAAAAATTCGCTCCAGATTACAGCAATGGAATATAACAGCCAACGCGAGCAAATGCGCATGCAGCTTATCGAATGGCATAACAAATTCACGATGGCCCTCGCCGTTTTTGTGTTGTTCCTAATAGGCGCTCCGTTAGGATCTATCGTTCGCAAAGGAGGCATCGGCACGCCGGTTGTGTTTGCCGTGGTATTTTTCGTGATATTCTTCCTGCTGAACAACTTTGGAAAAAAGTTTGTAAAAGAGGACCTTGTGCAGCCCGTTTCGGGCATGTGGATGGCAACATTCATTCTTCTGCCAATAGGTGTGTTCCTTACTTACAAAGCCATGCACGACTCGCAACTGATGAACAAAGAGTTTTATTTCAGATTCTTCAGAAAGATCAAAAACCTGTTTGTACAGCGCATTAAAAGCAAACAGGAAGAATTGACTTAATTTTGA
>JAEUVS010000082.1 GCA_016786745.1 Chitinophagaceae bacterium
ATGAAGCCGGGCAAGCCGGGCTATTTCAGGCATCCAGCATAAAGCCGCCCGAATACCCTGGTGCTTATTGGCAGTAATGGCCACGCCGTTGCCACTCCCGCATACCAATATTCCCAAAGAAACTTCTCTCTTTTCAACAGCATAAGCCACCGGGTGAGCAAAGTCAGGATAATCGGCTGCTTTGTTTTCATACACACCCATGTCCTTCACCTGCACACCTTTTGATTCAAGGTAATCCACGATTTCCTGTTTGAAATCGAACCCCGCATGATCGCTGCCTATAGCTATCGGTTGAATATTATTAGCCATATTGATTTTTACTGCAAATTACTTATTTCCAGGCTTTCATCTTTGCCTCTTCCTGGTTATATATCCGTTTGGATATCACAATACTAAATTCATAAAGTATTACGAGGGGAATACAAACCAGCATCTGGCTCATCCAGTCCGGAGAGGGGGTAATGATGGCCGCCACAACCAGGATGGCCACAAACGCATACTTCCGGTATTTTTTAAGGAAATTCGGCGTAACGAGCCCGATGCGCGTGAGCACATAAGTGACCACCGGCAGCTGGAAAGCCAGCGCAGAACCCAAAGTGATGTTTACCAGGTTATCGATGTAATCAGATAACATCGGTCGGGTTTCGAGCATGTGGAGGTGGCCGAGCTGGTAGTTGCCGAGGAAAGAAAAGGTAAACGGCGCCAGGAGGTAGTAACCAAATGCCGCTCCAGTAAAAAAGAAAAACGATACAAAAATGATCGCAAACCTCGTAGTTTGAGTTTCTTTCGGGGTGAGCGCAGGTTTTATAAACCTCCAGAACTCCCAGAACACATATGGAAAAGCTATAATAAATCCTGAAACAAAGGCTATTGAAATACTGGAAATGAATTGGGAACCAAAGGTGGTGGACTGCAAAGTCATCCCTTTAAGGGTGGGAACGCAAAGCGAATCGCCGGCGCCGATCCAGTGGCTGAAACGGCATAAAACATCGTAACTGATGAAGTTAGGCCGTATCGGGCCCATAATCACCGTGTCGAAAAACGTATCCATGTAAACGAAGATCACAATGGCAATGATGAGAATCGCCAACAAAGACCTGACTATGTGCCACCGGAGCTCTTCCAGGTGATCCACAAAACTCATCTCCCTGTCCTGACTCCGCTTGTTTAAGAATGATAATGCCATTTGTTATACTTCAAATAATGCTACAGCGGCGCAAATTTAAGTGTTTACAGAACGCCTACTGCAGGATCTTCAACCGAACCATTTCGATCCGGGTATCGCTCACGTGAAGGATTTCGAACTCATAGTCGTTTATAATGATCCTCTCCTTAAGCTTGGGAATGGTTTCATGCTGATGAATAATGAATCCCGAGAGCGTTTCCGACGACTCATCAGGAAACTCCAGGCCGTACTTTTGAATCAGGTAATCAAGCTCAAGCCGGCCCGACAAAATATACTCTTCATCCGATATCTTCTTTTCTTCGAATTCCTCAACATCATATTCATCTTTTATTTCTCCAAAAATTTCTTCAAGCATGTCTTCCATTGTAACGATTCCCGATGTGCCGCCAAACTCGTCAACCACCCATGCAATACTTTTTCTTTCTTTCGAGAGTTTGCTGATAAGATCCGTTGCGCTCATACTTTCGGGAATGGCCGGTATGGGCAACAAAATTTCTTTTATTGCTTTAGGCCCTTTGAACAGGTCAAGCTGGTGAATGTAGCCAACGATCTGGTCGATGTTTCCATCGTACACAACGAGCTTACTAAGCTTTGTGTCTATGAACTTTTTTCTTGCGTCTTCAATAGTAGCGCTTAACAACACTCCTTCAACTTCTTTTCGCGGAACAAGACATTCTCTTACTTTCACTTTATGCAGCGACAATGCAGCTTCGAATAATTCTGTATTAAGGTCCTGCTTATCGTCATTGAATTCTTTTGTTTGCTGGAAAAGATTTTCCATGTCGGCTCTCGAGAAAGTGTCTTTTCTCCTGTCGATTCTCATATCGAAAATAATCACGAGAATCCATTGCGCGATTTTTACAAATACCGACGAAATGGGATAAGCAATATTGTGAGCCGAAGTAAGCAATCCTGCTCTTGTAAAAAATATCAGCAGGCTGTCGGCCTTTACCCGGAACATTGCTTTGGGAATAAATTCACCGAGAACAATTACAACGAGCATCGACAACACTATTTCCAGTGTTAAACGTGCTGGCAGAATGAATGAGCTGATTATTCCTACTTTGTTTAAAAGAAGGCTCCAGTAAGCGCTTACGAGCAGAACAAAAACAACGAGGCTTGCATTGAAGCCCACAATAGTGGTTCCGATAAACCTTGAAGGAGTTTCGAATAACCCCGACAAAAATTTTGCGCTTTCAGACCCCTGCTTTTTCTTCAACTCGATATTCAACCGGTTCGCATTTACAAACGCCGCTTCGATACCGGAGAAGAAGACCATAAATAAAAATGCTACACAAATAGCACTTATAACCAAAAGGTCCATATAAAAAGGTAACTACGAATTTAGAGACAAAAATGGATTGTTGAAAGGTATATTTCGTTTAATGACCATGTAAAAACACGTCGACGATCTCTACGGCTTCCCTGCGTGCGGTTTCAAGATCATGGTTAACAATTGTATGAGTAAACGAATGCTTGAACGACAACTCGTATGATGCCTTGTTTATCCTCGCCTCCAGCGATTCCTTCGTTTCCGTTCCCCGGCCCTGCAACCTTTTCTTCAGCTCGTCTATCGATGGGGGTTCAATGAAAATGGAGATAGTGTTTACCGGATACTTTTGTTGAACGTGTATCGCGCCTTTCACATCAATATCGAGTACCGGCACTTTGTTACTCTTCCATATCCTGTGCAGCTCAGATTTTAAAGTGCCGTAATATTTTCCTTCATACACCATTTCCCACTCGATAAACTCATTGTTCTTTATTTTTTCCTGGAACTCTTCGAGGGGGAGAAAGTAGTAGTCGACCCCGTCAATTTCATTTTCGCGCCGCGACCGTGTAGCGGCGGATACCGAAAAACCGAGCTCGGGAAATCGTTGCAACAGGTGTGTGGTTACCGAAGTTTTACCCGCTCCTGAAGGAGCGGTGATGATGAGTATTTTGTCGTACGATTTGTCCATTCCTATGCAATCCTTTTTATCTGTGCGCCGAGCTTTCTCAAACGGTCGTCTATGTTCTGGTAACCTCTGTCTATCTGTTCAATGTTTTGTATTATACTTTTTCCTTCAGCGCTCAAAGCGGCGATCAGCAATGCAACACCCGCTCTTATATCGGGGCTGCTCATGGTAATTCCTCTCAAAGGATGACCCCTGTCTAAGCCTACAACCGCGGCCCTGTGCGGATCGCACAAAATGATTTGCGCGCCCATTTCCATCAGCTTATCTACAAAGAACAACCGGCTTTCAAACATTTTCTGATGAATAAGAACCGATCCGCGCGCCTGCGTAGCCACAACGAGAACAATACTTAACAAATCAGGAGTAAAACCGGGCCAGGGATGATCGTAAATTGTAAGAATGGATCCGTCTAAAAAACTTTGTATCTCGTAGTTCTCCTGCGACGGGATATGAATATCATCTCCCACAAAATTCATTTTTATACCGAGCTGCTTGAATTTTTCCGGTATCACTCCGAGGTTTTCAATTCCGGCATTTCGGATGGTAACGTCGCCCTGCGTCATCGCGGCCATGCCGATGAATGAACCGACCTCAATCATGTCGGGCAAAAGCCGGTGGTCCGTTCCGCCAAGTTCCTTCACGCCTTCTATCACAAGCAGGTTACTTCCTATGCCTGAAATTTTCGCCCCCATCCTGTTGAGCATTTTGCATAGCTGCTGAATGTAAGGCTCACACGCGGCATTATAAATTGTTGTTTTTCCTTCAGCGAGTACAGCCGCCATAACGATGTTGGCGGTACCCGTTACCGAGGGTTCATCCAATAATAAATCCGCGCCTTTTAATCTTTTTGATGTGAGGTGAAAAAATCCGTCTTCTGTGTGGTAAGAAAATTCTGCTCCTAATTTTTGAAACCCCACGATGTGGGTGTCGAGCCGCCTTCTTCCTATTTTATCGCCTCCAGGCTTAGGTATGTATGCTTTTTTAAATCGTGCCAGCATTGGTCCGGCCGTCATCACCGATCCTCTTAATCGTCCGCCTTTGTTCCGGAATTCTTCGGATTCTAAAAAACCTACGTCAACATTATCAGCCTGGAACACGCAGGTGTGCCGGTCTTTCCGATCGGTTTTCACGCCCATCCCCTGCAGGAGTTCAATGAGCAGGTTTACGTCAATGATGTCGGGAATGTTGCTGATGGTTACTTTGCCCGCAGTAAGCAATACTGCACTGATGATCTGAAGCGCCTCGTTTTTTGCGCCCTGGGGAGTAATTTCACCCTGTAGTTTCTTCCCTCCGATTACTTCGAACGAGCGCATGCACGATTATTGGTAAAAGATATTACTTGTATCTTTTCTTGTTAAACTTCCCTCCGCCATTGTTGCGGTTGCCTTCATTACGTCCGCGTGATTGAAATTTCTGATTGCGTTTATTCCTGTAGTCGTTGAAGTTTCTCCTGTCATTTCCTCCACCGCCATCGCTCACACGCGGGCTCCTTACGTAAGGAGTGTTTGTAAATGCCAGCTGACCATCGGTAATGCTGCTCAGTTCACTTTGTATCGCATCGTCGTGAACAGTTTCTTTATGCCAGTTGCTGTAGGCAAGTTTCATATAGTATGCAACGGCATTGGCAAAACCCTGTTTCTTTTCAGGATTTTCTTCTTTCAACGCCTTGTCAATTACTGTCTGCAGATTTTTTCCGAGATGCGCGAATTTCGGATAGCGCTTAGGATAAGGTAAAGGTTTTGGCTTTGCCTTCAGCGTTTCTCTTGTAGGAATCGGGTATGGTGATTCTACATCCAGCTTGAAATCGGAGATCAAAAACAGGTGATCCCACAGTTTATGTCTGAAGTCTTCGACGTTTTTTAAATGAGGGTTCAAAAAACCCATCAGCTCTATTACGGCGTATGCATTTCTCTGCCTCGTTTCTTTGTCCTCGATACTCAGGAGGTACTCGATCATTTTCTGGATATGCCGGCCATATTCACGCATGATCAGCGGATTTCTGCCGGTATTATATTCCATGTCCTCAGTTTTATACATCAGACAAAAATAGGGCTTCTCTCCTTTATCTCCTAAACAACAATTTACCGGAATAAACCTTGCGGGAACCCGCTTCCATGGCCCTCAGGTAATAGATACCAGGAGTGGGCGGATCGTCAACCTGTATTTCCATTGTCATGTTGTTATTGAGCCTGACTCTTTTTCTCAACACAATCTGTCCGACCTGGTTGGCGAGCTCGATATTATAATCGCCCGACAGCGGTTCGTCGAACTGCAGGTTGATGTTCCTCACCACAGGGTTTGGATAGATGCTAAGCGATGGCATGGTCTTTCCACCCGCCAGTAACGCTTTTATCTGCGAATAACGGGTTGTTTTACCATCTACCTGTTTAATGCGGACGTACAGTTTCCCAGCAGGTGATTTATCAAAGTGATATTTATAACTGTATTCTGCTGAAGAACCATCAACAGTTGATGATTTTTTTGTTCCGATGCTTTGGAATGCTGCTCCGTTTTCGCTAACCTGGATTTCATAGAAATTATTTTTGATTTCGTTCTGGGTAGTCCACTTCACAGACACGTCGTTGTCGACAAGCGACGCCTGGAAATTTTTTATGTTAAGGGCCAGTACAGAAGTATTACAATAAGAATAGGTCATTATAAAATCAACCCTGTTGGTCGAGGTCACCGCAAGTGCGTAGTTGTCGCTTCCAATTGCAAACGTGCTCACAGCCGATGTGTAAGAAAAGTCAATACTATCTGTACCAAGATAGGGTACCACGTTTGTTGTTGTAGCCTCGTAAAGCTTTTGGTTATAAATCGTATCAGGGCCAATCGATACAAAGTCAGGACCGGCAAATGGGTCGCCATCTGAGCCATCAAGTGTGTAAGGACCATAGTTTTTGTTTTTAGAGCCCACCACATCGGGTATAATTCCGGGACCGGTGAATGTATCCTTGCGTTGGTATTTTACTGTGTAGTCGATTGGAAACTCTTCGTCGTTCTCGAGCCTCATTCTGATAATGCTGGTGAGGTACACTTTCGCATTCACACATATCAATGTTCCCAGTGTTGCGTCGAACTGGGGTACTTTGAAAGTAGTTGTGCTGTTGCTTGGAAAACTATGACTGATTGTATATTGCTGCGTTTCGGCAGGCGAGCTGGCTGAACACATACACTGGGCAAATGCACTACCGGGAATACATACCAGTATAAAAAATGCCCAATATGTCAGAAACTTTGGGTAGCATTGTTTCATAGGTACTGATTTCGTTTAGGTATCGGGTTTCGGATCAAATCAAAAGTACATAACCACAGGCTGGGTCGCAAAGTGCTATTACTACCTCGTTGCTGGTAATATCACCACAATAAAGCAGACAGTATTTTCTGCAACCTGTCTGGGTACCATATCCTACCTTTGCCGCCTATGCAATCTACCATCACAATCGACGTAAATCTCGATGAGTCGCGTACCCCGCAAGACATATCATGGTCGGCTTCCGAAAGCTCTATGGATCAGGCACGTAAGGCTAAGGCAATGATGCTCTCATTTTGGGACGGCGCAGAAAAAACTTCTTTAAGAATTGATTTGTGGACGAAAGAAATGATGGTCGACGAAATGGGTGACTTCTTTTACCAGTCAATCATGTCGATGGCCGATACATTCGACCGCGCCACGCGACAGAAGGAGCTTGTAGAAAGTATGAAGCAATTTGGTCGCGACTTTTACAAAAAATTCCAGGAGATACAGTTAAAAGAAAATAAAGTTTAGCTATGAGTCTCGAACAAAAAATAATGCCTGAGCTGAAAGCAGCGATGCTGGCAAAAGATGAAAAAGCGATTCGTAGTCTCCGCGCGATTAAAGCAGCAATCATTATTGCGAAGACCGCTGAAGGAGCAGGAGGAGAATTGAAAGAAGAGGATGAAGTAAAATTGCTTCAGAAACTTATAAAACAAAGAAAAGACTCGCTTGATATTTTTGTTCAGCAGAACAGAAACGATCTCGCTGCAAAGGAGAAGGAAGAAATTGAGGTGATTGAAAAATTTCTTCCCAAACAGCTTTCACCGGAAGAGTTGAAAGAAGAGATTACAAAGATCATTGCGCAATCAGGTGCATCTTCGCCGGCAGAAATGGGCAAGGTGATTGGTCTCGCCAATAAGCAGCTTGCCGGTCGCGCGGATGGAAAGACGATTAGTCTCACCGTGAAGGAATTACTTTCCAAATGAATTTTTTAGACCTCGTATTCCTGGGTATGATGGCGATTGCCGTTTTCAAAGGAATAAGGAATGGTCTTATCGTCGCGGTGTTTTCGCTGGTGGCGTGGATAGTCGGGCTGATCGTTGCATTCCGATTTGCCGACGCCGGCGTTTCCCTGTTGAAAGGATTTCTTGAAACGAGTGGGAACACATTATACATTATTTCGTTTGTCCTGCTTTTCATATTAGTAACGATCGTCATTAATCTTGGCGCAAAACTCATTGAAAAAGCGGTGGAACTTGTACTACTCGGATGGGCCAACAAAATAGGCGGAATCTTTTTTTATGTACTTTTATATACCCTGCTTTTCAGCATATTGGTCTATTTTGCGGAGAGGGTAAGCCTGGTTAGTGCGGAGGCTGCTGCCGGCTCAAAGGTGTATCCCTGGGTCAAGCCTTTGGCAGTGTTCTTACACAAAACGTTTTTACACTAAAACTGTTACTTTAGCGATTAATTGAACTAACAAACTGATGAATTACCAAATCAAACAGGTTGACAAATTCAAATACATTGAAGAAGGTACTGGCGAACCGCTGATCCTGCTTCATGGACTGTTTGGGGCATTGAGTAATTTTTCGGACCTGATTGACTACTTCAGGCATCATAACAGGGTTATTGTACCTATGTTGCCGCTCTTCGATCTCGATCTTCTACATACCACAGTTGGCGGTCTGCATAAATTCGTTCATAAGTTTATAGAAAACCGCGACTACAAGAATATTCACCTTTTAGGCAACTCACTCGGCGGTCATGTGGCGCTGCTCTACGCTTTAAAGCATCCCGAGCGCCTGAAATCGCTCATACTTACGGGAAGTTCAGGTCTTTTTGAGAGTGGTATGGGCGACAGTTACCCGAAAAGGGGCGACTATGAGTATATTAAGAAAAAAACGGAGGTGACATTTTATGACCCCGCTACGGCAACAAAGGAATTGATTGACGAGGTGTACGATATAGTCAACAACCGCCTTAAAGCCATAAAAATCATAGCGCTCGCAAAAAGCGCGATCCGTAATAACCTGGGTGAAGAGATAAGCCAGATCAAAAAACCAACCTTGTTGATCTGGGGTAACAATGATTCTATTACTCCTCCGTTTGTTGGAAGGGAGTTTCATAAACTGATATCCACCAGTGAACTTCACTTTATCGATAAGTGCGGCCATGCCCCGATGATGGAGCAGCCAGATGAGTTCAATGAAATTCTTCATAAATTTTTGACAAAGTTGAACACACCCGCAGCGGTAGCCTGAATAAAGCCGTCTGTATATTATATTTAGATCATTAGAACACCTTTTTGAGGCGCATGCTTAACAAGGAAATGATATCAACGTCCATCCCGTCATTGAAGCTGACAGACTCCGTCTTTCAGGCAATGGAACTGATGGCCGAGTTCTGCGTTAAGCAACTTCCCGTAGTAGCCAGCGACAAATACATA
Organism: Chitinophagaceae bacterium; assembly: GCA_016786745.1. Classification (GTDB taxonomy): domain Bacteria; phylum Bacteroidota; class Bacteroidia; order Chitinophagales; family Chitinophagaceae; genus Flavitalea. The sequence goes on from JAEUVS010000082.1 coordinate 8,832, forward strand.
GGGCTGGTTTTTGAAGATGACCTCGTAAACCTCGACGACTCCGCGGAGCTCGAATCGGTCAGCACACATTTCTCAAGAGTTTCGGTACATGGCGGAATGCACTTCATAGAAGCTGTACAAACCGCTAACGATTACCACCTTACGGTAGTTCCGGTGGTAGAAAAAGAAAACGACTTCCTTGGCGTGATCATGGTGATCGACCTTCTCCGCCATCTCGGGAAAATTACCGGCGCCAGCGAACCGGGTGGCCTTTTGGTACTCGAAATGGATCAAAGAAACTTCTCTTTCGCAGAGATCAGTAAGCTTATCGAAACCAACGATGCTCAGATTACACAGCTCAATACCTCCTGGGACTCAGGGTCTGACACTTTCATAGTTACAATCAAGATTAATAAGTTTGAAATATCCGATATCGTAGCTACCTTTCAACGGTACGATTACCAGGTGAAATATTATTTTGGAGAAGAACTTTATGAAAACGAACTCAAGGACAACTATGATCACCTGATGAATTACCTAAGCATCTGATGATACATGCATGCCAATGTGGAAGATATACCCTGGGTTAGTAGTTTGTTTGTGTTACGGCTTCATGTCATTTGCACAACCCTCAGCGCCCGAGACCTTAACAACCGAACGACTGGCCCATAAGGCCGACCCGAATGCAAGTTTCATTATCGGCGAGATCGTTATATCCGGCAATAAGCGCACAAAAAATTATATCATCGAGCGCGAACTTCCCTTCAAAAGCGGCGATTCGATTCAACTTCCCGAGTTAGTCAAAAAATTTGAAACAGCACGGCAGCAACTTGTCAATACAAGATTGTTTATCGAAGCAATTGTGGCGTTAAAATCTTTCCGCGGATATTTTGTAGACATCAGTATAGAAGTAAAAGAACGGTGGTACATATTTCCCATCCCCTATATCAAACCAATAGATCGAAATCTTTCTGAATGGTCAAAACAAGGTTACGGAAGCGACAGGCTTAATTACGGATTCAAATTCACACACTATAATTTTTCCGGGAGAAACGATAAGTTCAAGTTGTGGCTGATTACCGGTTACTCGAAGCAAATACAGTTTCAGTACGACCAGCCATACGCAGACAAAACATTGAAGCATGGATATAAAGTGAGCTTCTCATATGCATCGAACAAAGAATACAATTTCGCGACTGTAAACAATCAGCAACAATTCAGCGACACGCTTGGAGGAATTAAGAACTGGTCGGGAAGCATAGAATACAATTACCGCCCGGCATTAAAAACATTTCACACACTCAAATTTGGCTTTACTCATCTCGGCATAGATAAATCGGTAACCAAAGTGAATCCGAATTATTATAAGGGCGAAGAAAACAACATAAATATTCCGGAGATCTCTTACACGTTACGGCATTTTGATATGGACTATGTTCCTTATCCGTTGAAAGGATGGATGGGAGAAGCGTCTATTACAAAACGCGGTATCCATTCGTATACCGATATGTGGCAATTACTGGCGAAGTACACAAGAGCCGCAGACCTCGGAAAAAAATGGGCGTTTAGCTGGGAAACAAAAGGCGTGCTGCGGTTGCCATTCGATCAACCATACTACAACACGATGATGTTTGGCTACCAGGACATGTATTTGAGAGGATTAGAGAAATATGTGATTGATGGAGTAGCGGGAGTGATGTCGAAACAAACGATACGGAAGGAGCTGTTCCGATTTAATGTGCCAACTTTCATTAATTCCGGGTCGCACGCAAAAATTCCGTTCAGGGTTTATGCGAAAGTATTTGGGGATGCGGGTTACACGCACAACAAAAATCCATCCCTGAACTCGCTAACGAACAAAATGATGTATACCACCGGCTTTGGCCTCGATATGGTTACGTTCTACGACTTCGTGTTCAGGTTCGACTACAGCTTCAACCAATTAGGGCAAAACGGGCTATTTTTGCACTTCAAGAATGAATTCTAAATATCTGAATGAAGGTAGCTATCTACAGCCGGGTCATTGATCCGGACCAGCAGAACGACGTACAGGAGCTTTTTACAGAGCTTACCCGAAACAATATCAAAGCCGTTATTTATTTTCCTTTTTTTGAAACGATCAGGTCATGTTTCAATCATGTTGACGCTATACAGGTGTTCCATTCTGCGGATGAGCTCGACGAATCAATAGATTTTATTATCAGTCTTGGCGGCGATGGCACAATGCTCGACACCGTTACGCTGGTAAGAAATAAAAACATTCCTGTTTTAGGCATCAATTTTGGCCGTCTTGGATTTCTGGCGAGCATCGGGCGCAAGGCTTTGCGCTCCGCGGTGCGGTCGCTGGTGAACCGGACGTATACTATTGATAAACGTTCATTGATTCATCTCGATGGCGATACGCAATTGTTTGGTGGAATGCCATACGGTTTAAATGAATTCGCGATTCATAAAACCGATACGTCGCCCATGATTAAGATTCACACTTACCTGAATGGTGAATTTTTAAATACGTACTGGGCAGATGGTGTGATCGTTGCTACGCCAACCGGATCTACGGGGTATTCATTAAGCTGTAACGGGCCTATTGTGTTTCCTGAGTCTGGCAGCTTTGTTATTACACCCGTGGCGCCTCATAATCTGAATGTGCGTCCGATTATTGTGCCGGACTCAAATGTTATTTCGTTTGAGGTGGAAGGAAGAACGGATAGCTTCATTTGTGCACTCGATTCGAGGAAGGAAGTTGTGGATAAGAAAATCCTGCTGGCCGTTCGACGGGAGTCGTTCAATTTCAATCTCGTGAGGCTCAACGAAAATAATTTCCTCCAGACGCTTCGCGAAAAGCTTTCCTGGGGCCTGGATACGAGGAATTAACGATTGTTTGTACACGAAAATGCTCCGGCTGGCGTTACTTCTTAATTACTATATTGCGAATATGAAGAGAATCTTTTCGGCTTTTGCGCTGGTGTGTACAGTGTTGGTTTCATCAAAAAGCATGGCCCAGTACGAAAGCGTGGTGATGGAGGGTGAAGTGGGCATCTCTGCCGGCGCCGCACACTACTTTGGCGATCTCAACACCCGGGCAAGGTTCAACAGGCTTAAACCTGCAGTCGGTCTCTTCTTCAGAAAACAGTTCAATAATTATGTAGGATTACGTATCGCCGGGCACTTCGCACAGCTCGGCTATTCCGATATGTACAACGATCACAATGAATTTCAAAAAAGGAGAAACCTCAGTTTTAATACCAACGTTTTCGAAATAGCCCTCCAGGGCGATTTTAATTTCTTTCGCTTTATCCCCGGCGACCCATATCACAGGTTTACACCATATGTAACGCTTGGAATCGGAGTGTTTAGCTATGATCCCTACGCTTACCTGCGTGGTCAAAAGATATCGCTTCGCGAATTGGGCACCGAGGGGCAGGGTAACCCCGCATATCCCGACAGGAAGCCATACAGCAGTATGGGCATCTGTATGCCGTTTGGCGTGGGTGCAAAATATGCCCTCAACGACCGCATGAACATCGGTGTCGAAATTGCCCACCGGTTCACCAATACCGACTATGTTGACGATGTGAGCAAAACTTATGTTGGAATCGATCGTTTTCCGGCTGGCGAAGACGGCCAGTTGTCGGTTGCACAGCTAATGCAGGACAGGTCGTACGAAACAGGTGAGCGGATTGGGATAGAGGGCAGGCAAAGGGGCCTTCCAAACCAGAAAGACCAGTACCTGATCGCCGAAATCACTTTTTCCCTGAATCTCACTTCATACCGCTGCCCTACCGCGAACTAATTTTCCTACCTTTGTGCGCTTTAAAATTGTATGCAGCGCCTGAAAGACAAGATTGATCATAGCCGCCTCCCGGCACATATCGCCATTATAATGGATGGTAATGGCAGGTGGGCAAAGGAGAAGGGGCAGGACCGATTGTTCGGGCACTACCACGGCGTTGAAAGTGTGAGAGATGTAGTAGAAGGATGTGCGGAACTTGGAGTGAAATACCTCACCCTTTATGCTTTTTCAACAGAAAACTGGCACCGGCCGGTAAATGAGGTGTCGGGATTGATGGAGCTGTTGGTTCAAACGATCAGGAAAGAAACTGAAACATTGAACAAGAACAATATACGGCTTCACGTAATCGGTGATCTGAGCAAGATGCCGCAGAACGCAATAGATGAATTGAACGAATCGATAGCTATTACCGGCAAAAACACAGGTCTAAACCTCGTGATGGCATTGAGTTATAGCAGCCGGTGGGAACTTTTAAATGCGGTGAAAAAAGTGGCGCAGGATGTACAGCAGAAAAAGCTCGACCCGGAAACCATCAATGAGAATACTTTCCATCAATATTTATGTACAGCCAATTTTCCCGATCCAGAATTAATGATCCGCACAAGCGGTGAATACAGAATAAGCAACTTTCTCCTTTACCAATCAGCTTACGCTGAATTATACTTCACAGATGTTCTTTGGCCAGACTTCAGAAAAGAAAACCTTTATGAAGCGATCCTCGACTTTCAATCGAGAGAGCGCAGGTTCGGTAAGACGAGTGAACAGGTGATGGTTTAACAAAAACTTTTGATAAATCCCATTTATTTTGCCCAGAACAAAAATCCCCGGAATGCAGTGGAAGTTTACGCCCGGTATAATCATACTGGCTTTGATGTTGTTTGCGGCGTTCCCTGCAATTTCACAGGACACTTCTGATACCATACCTCCCACAGAATCTCCTTCAATTGATACTGTTCCAACCTCCATAGATCCTGAGTTGCTTGAACTGTCGACTTCGAAAGTTCCGAGAGAATATACACTTGGTAAAATAAGGATCACTGGTACAAAATATCTCGACGAGCAGCTGCTCGTTTCAATTTCAGGCCTTACAACAGGCAGCAAGGTGACAATTCCCGGTGGCGATGAGTTCAGCAAAGCAATTACCAATCTCTGGCGCCAGAATTTGTTTGCCAATATTCAAATCTTCTTTACAAACGTTTCGGCGGGAGTGGTTGATATAGAAATTAACGTTACAGAACGTCCACGTTTGTCTAAATATATTTTCAGGGGCATAAGAAAATCGGATGCGGAAGAACTGGGAAAGAAAACGGGCCTCACGCAGGGTCGCGTGGTGACGGAGAACACAAAAATCAGCGCGGTACAGGCCATTCAAAAATTTTATACAGAAAAGGGCTTCCAAAGCGCCGAAGTGAAAGTTGAAGAAGTACCCGACCCAACTAAAACAAATACGGTAACGGTTATTTTCAACGTTAACCGCGGACCGAAAGTAAGAATCAACGAGATCAATTTTTACGGTAATGACAATGTATCCGACATCAGGCTCAAAAAGCAAATGAAGGGTACTAAGGAAATGACGAAGATTACCATTCATCCTTCAGAAAATAAAAGCACCTACGGCGAAAACGAAACAACCAGCTTCAAAGAATACCTGAAGGACTTTGGTTTTCTCTCGCTGACAAAAACAAAAGAATTTCTCGATCCCTTTTTCCGATTTAAACTTTTCAGCTCCGCGAAATTCAACGAAACAAAGTACAATGAAGACAAGGAGAAAGTGCTACAGTATTACAACTCACTTGGTTTCAGGGATGCGAGCATTGAAGCCGACACGAACTATATCAACAACAGGGGAAGTTTGAATGTTGACCTGAAAGTAAACGAAGGAAGCAGGTATTATTTCGGTAATATTACGTGGAGAGGAAACACAAAATATTCAGATTCTATTCTCAGCCTCATTCTCGGTATAAAGAAAGGTGATATCTACAACGCGAAAACGCTCAATACGAAATTAGGTAAGGAAGTAACCGCGGAGGGTGGCGACATCAGTAATCTCTACCAGGATGATGGTTACCTGTTCTTCAATGTTAACCCGATAGAAACCGCTGTATACAACGACACCATCGACTACGAAATTCGTATGGTGGAAGGGCCGCAGGCAACGATTAAGAATATTACGATTTCCGGTAACGATAAAACAAAAGAGCACGTAATCAGGCGTGAGATCAGAACATTGCCGGGTGCAAAATTCAGTCGCAGTGATCTTATCCGTTCGAACCGTGAAATTGCGCAGCTTGGATATTTTAACCAGGAGAAGATTGGTATCAACCCTGTTCCGAACCCGGATGATGGAACCGTAGACATTCAA
>JAEUVS010000006.1 GCA_016786745.1 Chitinophagaceae bacterium
ATTGGCGAAAAATCCTTAACCCTAAGGCACCCACGAATACAAAACGGCGCTTGTCCGTTATAACTTAATTTTATGTTAAGTAGCGCACAGGGCAAGGAAAACTAAAAAAGAGCCACGCTGCTGTTGAATACAAAATGCAGTAGGTTTAAGGGATGAAACCCTTACCTACCTACGAGAATGATACTGATATCGAGGAACTTGTCTATACAGAAGTCACAGATGAAAAACTTTTGAACTTTTTCTTCAAAAAGGGTGGAACTGTTAATATAAACAACCTCACCTACTGCGTTAACCTGTACGGCAAAAAAGACATTTCGCAGAATATACTAAATCTTCAAATGAAAGAGTTGGTTAGTCAGAAAGAGGGATTTTTATTTACTGTGACGGGCAAGGCGAAATGGATAAGATTCTATTCACATCCGACTTGGCAATTTTTTGCTGCTATCGCAGGGATATTAGCAACGCTAATATCGATAGTAGCAATATGGATAAGTTGCAGATGAATCGCATGAGTGGCGAATACAGAACGCCTTGCGGCGTATTTCCTTTTTCTTTTTTCGTTTGGCTCTGCTGCGCCATCTGTTAGCGTTTCGTGGTGAAGAAATATGCGAAACGCTAACCACAGCACCCCTCTACGTTAACATAATAAAGAGTTATAAAACAAGCGCAAATGTGTGGGTGCCTTTGTTAGCGTTAAGGATTTTTCGACCCAATAAATCGCTTCGCTGATTGGCGAAAAATCCTTAACCCTAAGGCACCCACGAATACAAAACGGCGCTTGTCCGTTATAACTTAATTTTATGTTAAGTAGCGCACAGGCTTTACTTTCGAAGTTTTTATTTTTTTGGCCGCGCTTCTTTAAGACAGTATATTCAATGCCCCTAAACCTTATTCAATATGCAATTCGCCAACAAACTGTTCAACTACATGATTGAACAAAACAAGCCACTTACTACTGATGATATGTTTGACCGATTTCAGAACAGCCATAATCTAAATGATGTATGGGAAGCCATCAATGTTCTGGAAGAGGAAGAACTTATTGAACGACCGGATAACGATACTTATATAGTATCTAAGCTCGGTTGGGAAAAATATAATGAAGTCAAAGAGAAGCAAAGAAAGGAAAATGAGCGAGAAAGAAAGCAGGATCAACTTCTGGAGCTAAATATCCAATCGCTGGTCGACATTGTTCACGACTATCCAAAAACCGAAAGCAGGGCTAAATGGGCAATACGCCTGACAATTTTAGGATTAATATTATCAACTGGAATAGCACTCCTGCCCATGCTATGTAATAAGCCACATTGACTTTCTTAGTCAGGCTGTTTAAACGATTTTCCTCTACCTTTATGGTAGTTCAAACAATCCCGACATGGTATCTACCGAGTTGGGATTTCGCTTTTTATGCCTTACGGCATTAACGCCGTTCCGGCGTAATGATTCCCTTGAAAAAAATAAAAACTTCTCAAAGCACGCCCTGCCCCTTCTCCGGTTTGCATTATCGGTCTCAAAAAGATCAAAAGGTAATTTGTACGACATACAAATAATGGCCCCAAAAAGCTCACGCTGCGGAAGAATCATTTGGAATCCCCTCTCGTCACGTATCGGAGCCATTTTTCATTAAGTTTTAAAACACACCATCTGTTGTGTCAACGACCGCGGAAGTATCACGTATGATTCCTTCACCTAAATCAGGAGGAACACAAATCCACTTTTTGCTCGTGCATGAAAGACCAACAAGACTGCACAGAGTAAGATAAATTAGCCTGCGAAACATAGTTTAAATATATTAAATAGCACGAATTTCATAGCCTCTATCACAATGCCTTTCCACGGCTTAATGCGGGAGGAATTACAAAAGAAAGGCAGTAGTTTTAATCAATAACTTTCTAATGAAAAAACGTAAAGATGACGAAATTCTAAAGTGGTTTAAGGTCATCTTATGGATTGCTGCGATCGGGTATTTATTATCATTCATCTGGCGAAAATCTGTTCCTCCGGATTCATTTCGGTTTCCTGTTTGGTAAAGCAATTCTCACCATCTCTCAGCGTCGGCAGGAAACAATACAATGCAGCGTATTCTACAAAATTTATGTCAACCGAATAAAACCAATGCGCATCGGCGCTATAGCTATTGTCGTGATATTGTTTTTCAGCTGCGATAAAAACAAAAGTAGTATCGAACGGAACTCAATTATTGGTCTTTGGAAACTGGTTGAATACTACGATTCCGAGGGCGGGGGCGGCAACGCCAGGTGGAAGCCAGCACTCTTTTCATCGCCGAGTTATCTCGAATTCACGGAAGATGAAATGATTTTTACTGGCGACTCAACAGTTAACACCTATTCCTATCTAATTCTCAGCGATTTAACACTCACTATTCACGGATCCAGTTACGATATCCCTTGCAATTATAAACTGGAGTTAAACAAGTTATTGTTAGTGCCATTAAATTGTATTGAAGGATGCGCGTCGAAGTATCGCGCGATTGATGAAAAGTAACCCTTTAAGACAATTAGCAGAATGTAATTTACCTATAACGGCTGCCTGAAACGAAGCGTGTTCCCATCTGGATCGGTAACATAAAATTCCCGCATTCCCCACGTTTGATCAACAGGTCCCTGGTGTACCGGAGAGTCTTTTTTCGAAGAAGTGTCCAATCCCCTGTTAATAAATTCCTGGAAGCGCGAATCGACATCATCCACCAATATATTCACCACTGATCCAAACAGCGAGTCGGATTCGGAAGTTGTAAGTTGCAGTTCCGCTTCGTCATTGATAAGATCCACCACTACATCATCGGCTGATTCGTTTGGATACTTTAATTTAAAGCCGATGATTTTAGTATAAAAATCTAAAGCTGCTCCCATGTTCCTGCATTTGAATAGCGGGATGAGTTTCATTTTTTTTTATGAAAATACCAGAAGAAATTAATTAAAATAAAAATATCAGGAGAACACGCCCCTTGTATCCGCATTCTCATTCGACACCCTCAGCATATCAATGAGCCGCGAAAGCTCCTTTACCTGGAGATGAATCATTTTTACTTCAATAAAGCTTTTACCATTGCTGATAGCTTTATCCATTTCTTCTTTAAGATTTTGCATCTGCGAATTTAGAATTGCCAGGTCGGCCTGGATTTGTTGTTGTTCCATTGACGAAAGTTTTTGATTTAATCTTACTTATCGTCAGAACATGGGAGGAAACAAAAATATACCGTCCTTAAGTGGTACTATTGATTTGAAGGCTCAAATCATGAATTGGCTATAAGTGTGAAAGTGTGTTGCAACTATCATGCCCCGATAACTAAAATAAAAAAGGCGTACATCCGCACGCCTTTTTACTAACCCTTAATAAATCTAACTAGGAAGTCTGCTTGTAAAAACTCCGTGAAAGAAATCTTACACCAAACACTAATGAAACCAACGCCAGCAGATCGAATAAAATTAGTTTCTCCGAAATTTTTACCGGCCAGTTAGCAATTGTGGTGTCGAAAAAAATGGCTATGCCAACTAAAAAAAGAACGACACCAACAAGGAGGTGCTTTTCTGAAATTTTTACCCGCATACACAGTCAGTTTTGTTAAATGTACGATTTCAGATATAGTGAAAACAACTTTTTCATTGAGGGGATCTACTACAAGCCCTGAATTTAATGCCGCTATTTTTTCCCAACTTTGAAATCACTCCACCAGGGGGAAAAACCCAATTTTCCTTCCATTCAATAACTTACAGATTTTCAATTCGCTTTTCCCTTTTTCGATGTTTCAACTCGGAGCGGCCACAAAAAAAGGAAGACATCTCTGCCTTCCTTTTTAATTGACAATTAATCTTTTTAATGAACCTTATCTACATTGTTGAATTTGTCGGTATATACAGCGGCCTGGTCAGCTTTCTGCTGTTGTTCGTAAATCGTGATCAGCAGGTCATAAGAATCTTTGAGGAATTGTTTCTCTTCCATTTTCAATTTACCCTGTCCGCCAAGCAACTTATCGATCTCTACAAACTGTTCAACAGCCTGGTCGAATTTTTTAGTCGATTCACCGCGAAGTGTTTCTTTTTCTTTGAGTTGCGCAGGGGTAAGCTTCACATTGCCTTTTGGCCGGATTGCCTTGTTTTTGTTGATGACATCAACTGCCTGGTTGTAATAGATCTGACCAAGAAGCATGCGTGAGTTCGGATATTTTGCGTCGAGTTCGATGCTCTTCTGAACATTTTGGATAGCCCTGTCAGTGAGCTCTTTTGAATTCGGTGGACGCTGAGCTGAATCTTCGTTATATGCTGTTTTATACAATTCCACTGCATAGTTATAGTAGAAAATCGGGTTGGTCGGGTTAGCTTTTGTTACTTCTTCGTATTTAGCAAACAACGCATCCTTATCTCCTTTTTCACTCAGCATATTCACTTCGAAGCCGAGCCAGAAAGGATCATCGGGATATACTTCCTTTCCGAGCGATGTGAAATGATTTGCTTTTTCAGTATCACCTTTTGTTTTGTAATAGTCGGCGAGCCATTTGTAGATTGACTCATATCCCTGCGCTTTTGCTTTCGCTTCTGCTATTTTGCTGTAATACATCGCCGCGGTGTCGAGTTTGTTAGCTTTTTCAGCAGAGATGCCGGCATAAAGAACAGAAACGGTATCGAGTGTTATGCCGCTTGTCCATCCTTCGTTGGCAAGAACGTCAAACACATCGAGAGAACCCTGAAACCCCGTGAACGCATCATTGAAATTTCCGGCGTTGTAATAGCTCGCTGCCTGTTTAGAATATGCCGAATAAAGATCTGTGAGGGGCTTCCTGTTGTCTATTGTCATCAGCAAATATCTCTTGGTAGAATCCTTCACTCCTTTTTCGAGTTCAAGATATTTTTTCAGCGCTTCCATCGCTTCGGTTTTTGCTTGCGGAACAGATGCCTGTGCAACGGAATCCACTGCGATGGCCGAATAGACTTTACCTTTTAGATACCAGGCTTCAGAATTGTTTTTATTCTTTTCATTCGCAAGGAAGTTGTCTATTTCAGTCCTCGCTTCGTTGTATTTCTGTTTTCCAAGCAGATCTTTTGCCTTATCAAGTTTTTGGGCAAACAAACCGGCACTTACAGAAACAAGCAGTAGTGAAAGAAAAAGAGTTTTCATGCTTGTCGTGCTTGCTTTCATGTTTTATTTGTTGTCGTATTTTAAAAAATAAAAATTGCTATTGGTTGTCTTCACCAGATGCTTCCGGGGTTGTTCCGGTTGCCTGGTCGTTGTTATTTAACAGGTCTGGACTACCGATTTCTCCCGGGATATTTATTTCCTGCTGCTCCTGGTCGTGGATGTCGAGCTTGGTGATTGCAGCTATTTCATCGCCATCATCGAGGCGGATCAATTTTACACCCTGTGTTGCCCTGCCCTGCGCGCTGATGCTGGAAACGCCCATCCTGATCGTTATTCCACTTCTGCAGGTTATCATCAGGTCTTCTTTTGGTGTTACCTCCAGGATGCCTACCAGCGGACCGGTTTTATTGGTGATATTGATGGTTTTTACTCCTTTTCCACCCCTGTTCGTTACCCTGTATTCTTCTATTTCAGTTCTCTTGCCGAACCCTTTCTCACTAACCACCAGCACCGTTTTGGATTTATCTTCCGTGTTGACACATATCATGCCAACCACTTCATCGTTGTCGTCTTCAACTTCTATACCAGCTACGCCAATAGCGCCGCGGCCGGTGGGACGAACTTTTGACTCAGGGAACCGGATCGCCCTGCCCGATTTAACGGCCATCATTATTTCGCACTGACCGTCAGTGATCTTCGCATCGAGCAGTTCATCGCCGGGATTAATTGTAATGGCATTCACGCCTGTCTGGCGCGGCCTGCTGAATTCTTCGAGGAGGGTTTTTTTGATCACTCCCTTCTTTGTACACAGGACAATATTATGACTATTTACAAAATCCTTGTCTGCAAAATCTTTTACATCGATAATTGCCCGCACTTTGTCGTCTGGCGGAATCTGTATAAGGTTCTGAATAGCCCTTCCCTTGCTGCTTTTCTCGCCTTCCGGTATCTGGTAGATGTTAAGCCAGTAGCAGCGGCCCTTTTCAGTAAAGAAGAGCATCGTATGGTGGCTTGAGGCCACAAAAAGGTGTTCGATATAGTCTTCTTCGCGGGTTTTGCCACCTATCGCTCCCCTTCCGCCACGGCGTTGCTGCCGGAATTCGGTAGCAGATGTACGCTTGATATAACCGAGGTGTGAGATGGTGATCACCACATCTTCTTCCTTGATGAGGTCTTTAATGCTCACTTCGTCGTCGAGGTAGGTTATCTCCGTTCTACGGGCATCGCCGAATTTTTCTTTTACTTCAGCAAGTTCAGACTTGATTACTTCATAACGTTTGCCTTCGTCGCCGAGAAGATCTTTCAGGTAGGCGATCAGCTTCATCAATTCATCATATTCTTCCCTGATCTTTTCGCGTTCCATGCCGGTGAGGCGCTGGAGGCGTAATTCGAGGATGGCCTTGGCCTGTATTTCATCGAGGCCCCACCCTGCGTTGATAAGGTTTTCTTTCGCTTTTTCAGGTGTTTCTGATGACCTGATAAGCGCTATTACTTCGTCGAGATGGTCGAGAGCTATAAGGTAACCCTGAAGGATATGCGCTTTTTTCTCTGCTTCTTTCAGTTCGAACTGGGTTCTGCGCACCACTACTTCGTGCCTGAACTCAACGAATTCGCTGATCATGTCTTTTATGTTCAGCGTTTTCGGGCGGCCCTTTACAAGGGCGACGTTGTTAATACCGAAAGATGTTTGAAGTTCTGTGTATTTATACAACTGGTTAACGATGACGTTCGAGATAGCGTCTCTCTTGAGGTCTATCACGATCCTCGTTCCTTCCTTGGCGTTCGATTCGTTGTTGACATGGGCGATGCCTTCAATTACTTTATCGTTCACAAGCTGGCCTATGCGGTCGCAGAGCGAGTCGCGGCTCACCTGGTAAGGCACTTCGGTGATGATAATAGTTTCGCGGCCGCTGGCTTTGGTGTCTATGTGCAGTTTTCCGCGGAGCACCACTCTCCCACGTCCGAAATGCATGGCCGCTTTCACGCCTTCCATCCCGTAGATGATTCCGCCTGTAGGAAAATCAGGGGCCTTGATATGTTTCATCATCTCTTCGACGGTGATTTCACGGTTATCAATATACGCGATACATCCGTCGATTACTTCAGAGAGGTTATGGGGAAGAATGTTGGTGGCCATTCCCACTGCAATACCCGACGATCCGTTGATGAGAAGGTTGGGAATTCTTGTGGGAAGGACGGAGGGTTCTTCGAGAGAATCATCGAAATTCAGCTGAAAATCTACCGTGTCTTTTTCGATATCCATCAGCATGCTTTCGGCCATTCTTTCGAGGCGCGCTTCTGTGTAACGCATTGCCGCGGGCCCGTCGCCGTCCTGGCTGCCGAAGTTGCCCTGTTTATCGATAAGGGTATAACGCATGTTCCATTCCTGGGCCATGCGAACCATGGAATCGTAAACCGATTTGTCGCCGTGCGGGTGGTACTTACCAAGTACCTCTCCCACTATTCTTGCGGATTTCTTATAGGGCCGGTTGTAGCTTATGCCCAGTTCGTTCATGGCATGCAGAACGCGGCGGTGAACGGGTTTAAAGCCGTCGCGAACATCCGGAAGAGCACGTCCAACGATCACCGACATAGAGTAATCTATGTAGGCTGTCTTCATTTGTTCTTCTATGTTCACTGGGTGTATTCGGTCGCTATCGTTAGTCTGTTCCGGAGTGAGATTGTTCTCGTCCATTTGATGTTATTAGGCTTTGTTTTTCAATGAATTCCTGCGGTAAACGGAGGAATGCAAATGTACCCATTTCATAGGGAAAAACCATAAAAAAGGAGAGGGAAGAAGGGAGAAGGGAGAAGTATTTTTTTTCAGCATATTCAGTTATAGATTTTATCGGTTTACTCCTCTTCCCTTTCCCCTCTCACCGCTCCCTTCTTTAACTTCCTCTTAGCGTCTTATCATCTAACTTTAGTTCTTACAACACCCTTAAATTTTATGAACAAGTACCTGTTGTTACGTGATAACAAACAATCCGGTCCTTATACTGTTCCAGAAATCATAGAAATTGGTATTAAACCATACGACCTCGTATGGCTCGAGGGAAAAAGCGCCGCCTGGCGCTACCCCAGCGAAGTCGAAGAACTGAAAGCATACGCGCCTACCGTAGAGGAACAACCATTCGACAGGTTCTACAAAACCCGCGAAGCAATTTTACAGAACGAAAAACAGAAAGAGAGCGAGAGCGTGGCGACAGTTGCGATAGCGCAGCATTCACCTTACGAACCAAAAGTATCGGAAGAAGCAACACCGCAGGAAGAATATATCCCCCGCAAAAAAGTGTACATCAACTTCCCAGGGAACAGTCAGCCCGCGATAAAAAAACCAACACCCGCACCCGTAAAGGAAGTGATTGCCGCAACAACATTCGCTGCCAACACTCCCACTTTCGAAAAACCGGCTGAAAGACTTCCCGTTCAGCGTGCCGGCAAAAAAGCTGTTGAAAAAAAATATTTCATCTATGCTGCCGCTGCAGCGTCCGTACTTCTTCTTGGATTTATTGCCGTTTTGCTCGTCAATAACAGCGGACAAAAGAAACGCCTGCAGGAACTCAATACAATCGTCAAACAAATCCAGGATAAAAACAACAACATTACCCAGGTAAAGAATGTTCAACCTGCGCCTGGGCCCGAACAAACAGCGGAAACAATTATCAACCCGGAATTGCTGAGGTTGAATGAATCAGGAACACCTGCACAGCCCGCGGATCATAAACCATCACAGAATACAGCAGGTATAATTCCCTCTCCTGCTAACAACAAACCGGCAACCGAAACACCAGCCGTCGTAACACCGGAAGGCAACGGAAGACCTGTGATGAGACGCGCGGAGAAGTCTGCAACAACTCCAGGAGGTGACGAAGAAAAGTCCGCAACTGCAAACACTGCTCCCACTGAAAACCTGTTTAAGCAGGTGGATATTCAACCGGGAAGATATAAAGTAGGAATGCTCGGCGGTATTTCCAATCTCACACTCGTACTCACCAATAACAGTAACCGCGAATTGCATAAAGTTGTCGTGCAGGTCAAATACCTGGGCCCCGAGAAAAAAGTAGTTAACACGCAAACCGTTTACTTCGAAAACGTAGCACCCGGCGCACAATCCACCATTGAGGTTCCGAAGAGCAAAAGAGGTGTAACGATCGACTACACGATTACAGACATAAAAAGTTAGTCTCTTTACCCCTTTCCACTTACATTGCAGTTTCAAAATAATTCGCGTGGTTTGAAACAAATTGTACTTTTTGGCGCTGGTAAATCAAGTACTTTTTTGATTGAATATCTTGTTCAGCAGTTGTCGAAAAATAACTGGCAGCTCACCGTGCTCGACGCGAATGAACAGGCCGCCAGGGAAAAGATTGGCGACGCTGTTAACGCCTCTGCTGCTGCGTTAAATGTAGAAGACGACGACGAAAGAAATTCATATATACGCAGTGCAGATATTGTTATTTCCCTGCTTCCACCCGCATTGCATTATCACGTTGCATTGTCGTGCATTCAGTTTGATAAGGATTTGCTCACCGCTTCTTATGTTGATGCTAAAATGGAGGCGCTGAGAAATGAAATAAACAACAGGGGATTACTTTTTCTTTGCGAAATGGGCCTCGACCCCGGTATCGATCACATGAGTGCGATGCAGATTATACACCGGCTGAAAAAACAAGACGCCACTGTAACTTCTTTCAAATCCCATTGCGGCGGATTGATCGCGCCGGAAAGTGATGACAACCCGTGGAGACATAAAATCAGCTGGAATCCCAAAAATATTATTCTCGCCGGCAAAAGCGGTGCGATGTATCGCGAAAACGATTACGAAAAAGTATTACTCTATGAAGAGCTTTTCGATCCCGCAAGGCTGGTAAATGTTCCGGGCTTTGGCGCCCTCGCATGGTATCCGAACAGGGATTCACTTCCATACATAGGGACTTATGATATAGACAGCGCTCATAATTTCGTGCGCACAACACTTCGCTATCCTGAATTTTGTTTTGGTTGGAAGAATGTCGTGGAACTGAAATTAACAGATGAAACAGTTGAATACGATACGGATGGAATGTCGCTGAAACGTTTTTTCCAGGCGCATCTTAACCGACACGGTTTTTCTGAATGGATAGAAAAGCAGCTCACGAGCAGGTTCATCCAAACAAAAACATTACTCGAAAAGTTGCAGCAAATATTGAATGCCGAAGAAGAAGCGGATGAAGAACAAATGAGGGAATTGCGTGAGTTTATGCTTGTCGACAACCATGGTCAGTTGCTCGACATCAACCTCGAAGAAGTAAAGACAACAGCGGCGGCCACGGTGGCGGGACAAATGCATGAAGCCAACCTCGCTATAAGGCAGTTACTTTTTCTTGGCCTCGACGATGATAAGACAATCATCAACAAGGGTAGATGCAGTGCTGCGACCGTTTTACAGTTCGCCGTAGAAAAGAAGCTTGCATTAAAACCGCATGACCGGGATATGATTGTAATGCTGCACGAAATTGAATACGAGAATGACGGGGTCAAAGGCACAATCAACAGCAGTTTGATTTTGAAAGGTGAAGATGAAGTGCGCACAGCGATGGCAAAAACCGTTGGATTGCCGTTGGGTATTGCCGCGAAATTAATTTTGCAGGGAAAGATAAAGTTGAAAGGACTTCACATTCCTATCATACCGGAAATATATGAACCCGTTTTGAATGAGTTGAGGGAACACGGAATCATTTTCGAAGAATAGCTACTCTTCTTTTTCCGACATCTTCATAATAATATCCCATTCTTTATCTGAAACAGGGCCCACACTCAGCCGGCTGATTCTTACCAGCGCCATATCTTTCAGACCAGAATGCGCTTTAATTCTCTTCAGGCTCACGGGATGTTTTAATTTCCGGCCCACCTTTAGTTCCACGGCCGACCAGGTATCGTCATCGGCGGTTGGATCCGGGAACGCTTCTTTTGAAACTTTTGCCGTTCCTATCACCGCTGTTTCCTCCATGCTGTAATAAACGAAAACCTCCTCGCCTTTTTTCATCGAACGAAGATGATTTCTTGCGGCGTAGTTTCTTACGCCATCCCATGTGGTTGTTCCATCTTTTTTGAATTGTTCCCAGGAGTACACTGAGGGTTCAACTTTTACAAGCCAGTGAGCCATTTGAATTCTTTTATGTCAAATATAAATCTAATGCTTTTTGTACTCCGTAAATGAAAATGCATGCCGGCAATTTTCTTAACCATTAACTATTTAATATGAAACTTTTCAAAAAGTTAAGCATGGTGGTAATTGCTGCCGGCTTAATGAACGTATCTTTTTCACAGGAAAAAACGGTTGAAGTAGGCGGTGCGGCAATGTACCCTTCAAAGAATATTGTTGAGAACGCGATGAACTCTAAGGATCACACAACACTTGTGGCTGCGGTGAAAGCGGCGGGTCTTGTCGAAACGCTCCAGGGCAGTGGGCCGTTTACGGTGTTCGCTCCTACCAATTCCGCTTTCGGAAAACTTCCGGAAGGTACAGTCGATAAATTGCTGATGCCGGAAAACAAATCGATGCTTTCAGGTGTGCTTACATACCATGTGGTGGCGGGTAAATACGACAGCAAAGAAATCGCTTCTCTTATCAAAGCAGGAAATGGAAAGGCGGAGTTAACTACAGTAGAGGGTGGTAAACTTTGGTTGTGGATGAAGGGCGGCAGTCTGATGATACAGGATGAGAAAGGTGGCAAGGCGACGGTAACTATTAAGGATGTATATCAGAGCAACGGGGTGATACATGTAATTGACGCGGTTGTGATGCCGCAGGGTTAAGATGTGGTGGTGTTACCCGGGCAGAAATGCTCATTAGGCCAGCGAAAGCTGGCCTTTTTGTTAGCTTTTTTACCATCCACTCGCCAGCACATCCACAATATGAATCGTTTTTATATCGATCCCCTTTTTCCTGATATACCCATCCAAATGCATCAGACATGAATGATCTGTGGACACAATATACTTCCCACCGGTAGCTACCGCATTCAACGCTTTCTGATCGGCCATACCAATAGAAATAGGCTCAAACTTCACCGCAAATGTCCCTCCAAATCCACAACACGTTTCCACATCATTCATTTCAACTAATTCCAACCCTTTTACTTTTTCAAGTAATGCCCGCGGTTCTTTTTTCAGGCCGCATTCCCGTAGCGCCGCGCATGAATCATGATAAGTAACAGACGCCTCAAACCTGGATCCGAAGTTTTCGAAATGCAAAACGTTGACGAGAAAATCAGTGAGCTCATAAATTCTTTTCCCGAGATTTTTTACATCCCTGTGCAGAGAAGAATCTCCGAACATTTTCATGTAATAATTTCGCACGAAGCCAACACACGAAGCACTCGGCGCAATGATATAGTCGGCGCCGTTGAAGTCTTTGATGAATTTGGTACAAACCTCTTTCGAATCGTCCCTGAAGCCTGCATTAAAAGCAGGCTGGCCACAACAGGTTTGCTCTGTATTGTATTCTACCCGGCACCCGGCTTTTTCCAGGAGCTTTACCATGTTGAAAGCGGTTTGCGGATAAAGCTGATCAACAAAGCAGGGAATGAAAAGTTGAACGGTCATTTATTGTTACTGGGTTTTCCGCACCGATAATATTCTGATGTTTTCTATCATTTTGATAGCCGTGTAAGCAGCTTCTTCACCTTTATGCCCATGAGCGCCACCGATGCGTTCTTCGGCCTGCCGATCGTTGTCGACAGTCAGCACTCCGAATATCACCGGAACAGGAAGATCGAGGTTTAAACGCGTAATACCATCTGTTACCGACCGGCAAACATATTCAAAGTGGGGCGTACCGCCTTTTATCACACATCCGAGTGCGATAAAGCATTGCGGGCGGTTGTCTTTATATTTAAATAGGTCCCAGTACTTATTGATGATAAAGGGAATTTCTATTGCGCCGGGTACTGTGATGACAGCGATGCTTTTTATTCCGTGTTGTTCGAGTATTTTTTTACAACCCTTTTCCAGTTCATCTACCACTTTCGCGTTCCAGTCGGTACGTACAATAACCACACAGGCATCCTGTTTCTGGATGCCTGTGGTATTTGTAATAAGGTTGCTGTTGGATACTTCAGCCATAAATAACTATTTTCCTGATCCCTCACACTCGCTTCGCTCGGTTCGGGATGACAATTTAGTTGAAAGCCCGGTTCGGGATGACAATTTAGGTTGAAAGCCCGGTTTGGGATGACTATTTAGTTGAAAGCCCGGTTCGGGATGACAATTTAGTTCAACGCGCCCAGCCTTCCGAGGTACTTGTCAATTTCAGCGCCTCTTTCACTGGAAGGATATTTCTCTTTGATAATTTTAAACATTTCAATTGCCTCTTTGTTCTTACCGAGATCCTGGTAAAGAAGCCCGGCGCGGAACAAATATTCTGGCGAATTGAAGTTGTCGTCGGGAAATATTGTTCCTGCTTTTCTATATTGCTCTATCGCTTCGTTTTTCTTACCGGTTTCCGCATATGCGTCACCGAGGAGGCCCGTGGCCCGCACCTGGAGCAGTTTGTCGTCTGTTGTATAATCTTTCAGCTGTTTGATAGCGTTGTTAAAATCGCCGAGCTTGATATAGCAGGCACCTGCGTAAAATTTCGCGAGCGATGCGGCTTTGGTTCCGCTATACCTCGACATTATTCTCAGGAAACCAGGGTTAGCCTGGTCGCCATTGAGTGCGAGGCGGGCTGAATCGTTCCTGTAATAATCTTCGGCTTTCCACATGGCTTCAGCTGCCTTTAATTCTTCGGGATTGCTGAAATAGTTTTTATAAACGAAATATCCGCCTATAAGGGCCACGACGATAACAAGAGCCGTGACAATTTTTTTACTATTCTTTTGCCAGAATTGCTCGCTTCTGTTTTCGATATGACCGCTGTGAGATGCCGAACTCTTTTCTTCAGGATGCTTGACTTCGTTAGCCATTATAAATTTGTAGTTTATTAAACATTGAGGTATTAATCCACAATAAAAGGATAATCCTGCTGCTGGTAAATATCTTTTAGTACTTCACTATCATCGGGCCATGGCGACTCTTCTGCGAACTTCACGGCAGCCTGAACGGTGTCGCTTACGCGTTTGTCGATCGCGGCGATTTCCTCTTTTGTGGCCAGTTTTTCTGTTGTTATTTTTTTCAGCACCTGCTGAAGGGGATCTCTTTGTTTATACTCATCCACTTCTTCCTTGGTGCGGTATTTCTGCGGATCGGAAATGGAGTGGCCCTTGTACCTGTACGTTTTTATTTCTAATAGTGTCGGCCCGCCACCTTCGCGTGCCCTTTTAACCGCGCGTGCCACGGCTTCGTGAACCGGCTCGGGCGTCATACCATCCAGGGAGTCGGCGGGCATTTCATAGGCGTCGGCGAGTTTGTAAATGTCCACCACGTTGCTGGTACGTTCTACGGAAGTACCCATTGCGTAGTTGTTGTTCTCGCAGATGAAAACTACCGGCAATTTCCATGTCATCGCGATGTTAAACACCTCGTGAAGCATACCCTGCCGGGCCGCTCCATCGCCGAAAAATGTGATGGAAACATTATCGGTGCCGCGATATTTCTCAGCAAATGCGAGCCCGGCCCCTGTTCCAATCTGTGCGCCCACAATTCCGTGACCGCCGAAAAAGAAGACGTCTTTACCAAAGAAGTGCATACTTCCGCCTTTTCCTTTGGCGCATCCGGTACCCTTGCCATAGAGTTCAGCCATACAGCTATTGGCGCTAACCCCTTTCGCCAGGGCGAGACCGTGGTCGCGGTAGGCGGTGATGAATGGATCTTCCTGGCGGGTTGCTGTCATACATCCTGCCGCAATGGCTTCCTGGCCCACATAGGCATGGAAAAAACCGCGGATTTTTCCTTCCATCTTATATTTTTCTTCAGCCGTCAATTCGAACTGACGGATGAGCTGCATTAGTTCATACCAGTACAGGTAGGTTTCCTTGGAGAATTTGGTCGCCACTTTTTCGAAAATTTGAGCGGCAAAGATAAGGGTAAGAGGGGCATTTCTCTAAATTTACTTGTTGTTACTAATCAACTCCATATCGCTGGTACAGTTCAAAAATTACCCCCAGCGGAATTTCAGCTTTAGTTCCCGCATTGTGGGCATAAGCGGACCCAATGGCACGGGCAAAACCAACCTGCTCGACGCCATCTATTACCTGTGTTTTACCAAAAGCTATTTTACCCGGTCCGACAGCTTTAACGCCCTGACCGGTACCAACGGCTTCCGCATTGAGGGCCAGCTTGAGCATAATGGCGAAAACTATAAGGCTGTATGCATTCTGAGGGAAACGGGTAAGAAGGAATTTATGCTGAATGGAAACGCTTATGAGCGCTTTTCGCACCACATCGGCAGGTTTCCCTGCGTTTTCATCGCCCCCGACGATGTGAGGATGATCACGGAAGGTAGCGAGGAACGCCGCCGGTTCATAGATGCCATCCTTTCGCAGCTCGATCCGGAGTACCTGCAGCGGCTCATGAATTACAACAAGCTTTTGCTGCAACGTAACAGTTACCTGAAGTCGGTCTCAGAAAACAGGCTAAAGGATACCAGCCTGCTTGAGGTATATGACGAACAACTTTCTAATGACGGTTCTTACATCTTCGAAAAAAGAAAATCGTTCATGGACGAATGCCTCGGCCTCGTGACCGGCTTCTATGGCAAGATTTCAGGCGCTGCGGAAAATATCGAACTTAAATACGAGAGCCAGCTTCATAAACTTGATTTCGCGGAACTGTTGAAATCAACGAGAGACAGGGATCTTTATCTTCAGCGAACAACTGCCGGTATTCACAAAGATGATATCCAGATTTTACTCAATAACCAGCCGTTCCGCAATATTGCATCGCAGGGACAGCGGAAGAGCCTGTTGTTTGCTTTAAAGTTATCAGAATTTGAAATGTTGCGGTCTCATAAAGGCTTCGCTCCCATCCTGCTGCTTGATGATGTCTTTGAAAAATTAGATGAATCACGCATGCATAACCTGCTGAGTTGGGTGTGCCTGGATAACGATGGACAAATTTTTATCACGGATACACATCAGCAAAGAATTAAAGAGCATCTTGAAACATTGGGTGCATTGTACCAGCTGATTGAATTATAAATTTCGACTACCTTCGGCTCATGAGTGAAATTTCTCTAGGAGATGCGTTGCGGCAGTTTCTCAACCAGAGCAGGCTGAAGGGTCCGATCCAGGCATTGCAGATAGAGGATGTGTGGGAGGAGATCATGGGAAAGACGATTGCGCGGTACACGGATAAGCTGAAAATTCACGGAAGCACACTCTACATTTCGACGACAGTGGCGCCGTTAAAACAGGAGTTGCTCTATCAAAAAGAAAAAATAATTCAGAGAGTGAACGAAGCTTTAGGTGAGAAGACGATTAAAGAGGTGGTTATTCAATAATATTAAACTCTTATCCTCGGATCAACAATTCCATAAACTATATCCGCCAGGATATTTATCACGATAAAAAAGAACGAAGAGACTAATACGGAACCCATCACAACGGGAAAATCAAGATTTTCGAGAGCATCAACCGTAACTTTTCCTATTCCCTTCCACCCAAAAATATACTCCACAAAGAAAGCGCCCGCCAACAGCTCGGCGAACCATCCTGTGATGGCGGTAATCACCGGGTTTAACGCATTACGCAATGCATGTTTCCAGATCACTGCGTTTTTGCTTAATCCTTTCGCATATGCGGTCCTGATATAATCGCGGTTAAGCACGTCGAGCATTGAGCTGCGCGTAAGCTGCGCAATGATGGCCATTGGCCGTATGCCAAGCGTTATCGCCGGTAGCACCAGGTTTGCGGGCACAACCTGTCTTCCTTCGAACGGATCGGTTTCAAATAAACTGCCCGTCATGCTCAACCCTGTGTAAGCACTCAACACAAATCCAAAACAGTACGCGATCACAATCCCCATAAAAAAAGATGGAGCTGAAATCCCGAGTACAGATACAAAAATGGATGAACTATCCATCCACGTATCTTTCTTTACCGCGGCAAGAATTCCGAGTGGCACACCCAACACAATTGCAATCAGCATTGCCGTCATAGCAAGTACGATAGTACCGGGAAGCGCTTCTGTCAACACATCCCACACATCTCTTCTCGATTGGTACGATCTCCGCAGGTACGGCGCCTTAATCCCGAATTTCGTGTCACCGCCAATAAATATTCCATTCAGTTTTTTCTGCGCTATTTCTTCCCTCGTATGAATAGAAAGCGGGGAAACATCGTTGAGGTATGTGACAAACTGTTTCCACTTTGGCTGGTCGAGGTTGAGTTCTTTCCTGATATTTTGCTGCGTGGCGGCATCTGCTGTTTGTCCCAATACCAAACGTGTGGGATCGCCAAAACCCTGGAAGAGAAAAAATACTACTACAATAACACCGGCCATTACCAGTGCGCCATAGAAAATTTTCTTTGTGAGGTATGATAGCATTTATAGAAGTTACTCTCAGTTCGTAGCGCTCAGGTATCTCAGCGCCTGGTCGAAGTCTACCGCACTCCATTTTTCCACTATCGTGCCGCCGTCTACCAGGAACAGTACCGGGTTGT
This sequence comes from Chitinophagaceae bacterium, assembly GCA_016786745.1. Taxonomy (GTDB): domain Bacteria; phylum Bacteroidota; class Bacteroidia; order Chitinophagales; family Chitinophagaceae; genus Flavitalea. The sequence goes on from JAEUVS010000006.1 coordinate 17,682, forward strand.
AGCGTGCGGCCGTTTTTATTGCGGTGCCATCGGTTTTAAGAGGAGTAAGCTCAGGAAAAAACCCCTTGCGGTTGTTCTCGATTTCCAGGTTCGATACGAGAAATCCTTTCATATTTTTCTTCGACGTCTCGGCTATGATCATATCCATTCTGTCGATCCAGTCGCCGGGTTTATATCCATCTTTTAAAAACAGGAACAGTTTTTTGCCAGGTTCAGTGAGCAAAGCCTGCGTTGTGTCGTTACCATAGTTGGTCTGCAAGGCAAAATCCCTGATGGCCGGAACAGCGGTTCCCTTTCTCACTACTTTATCTTCTCTCTTTATGAATTTGTATGAATCGTCGAAATCGGCGGGGAAATTCTCAGCGGTGAAACTGGATTGTTTTCCGTTTTTTTCGTAGGTGAACATAATTACCGTACTATCGGGAATTGCGCCGGGTGGTATTTTCATTTTTTCAGGAATATTGTTGCCTACTTTGTAGGGCAGGCAATCTACTACGGGCAGGTGTTGAAGCACGTACCATTGAAAAGCAAATGTGAGTACGAGTGAAAAGAACAGCACCACTTTCGCGAATGTTCTGGAAAACAGTGGTTTCATCTGGTTGCGGTAAGGGAAGATAACGAGTATCAGCACGAGGAGTATGAGATCTTTGATGAACGATTCATGTGCCTGCAATGGGATACAATCGCCGAAGCAGCCACATTCGCGGATTTTCCCGGAAAAGAGAGCGTAGCCGGTAAGGAAAGTGAAAAATATGATAAGCAAGAGTAGCAGCCAGCTGAACAGCCTCATTTTCCATCCCAGTAATACGGCGAAGCCTGCAAGGATTTCAAAGGTGATGATGATGATGGAGAAGGCGAGGGTTGAGTTGTTGAATGAGTGCATGCCCCATACTTCGAAGAATTCCTGCATTTTATAGCTAAGGCCGAGTGGGTCGTTGGCTTTGACGAGGCCCGAGAATATGAAGAGGACTCCGACGATAAATCTTGATATGTTTACGATTGTTTTCAAATTTGTTTTTCTTTTTTAGAGCCGCCCCGGAGGAATATTTTTTTCTTTTTTTAATACTAATAAAAATAAAAAAAATCTCACTCACTCATAATCAATGCAAACAGCGAATAATTAATTATATCGTGATAATTCGCATCGAGGCCCTCGCTGATAAGCGTCTTCCCTTCATTTGCTATAATCTGCCTCATACGCATCAGCTTCATCAAAATAAGATCAACAAAACTCTGCTGGCTCATACTTCTCCACGCTTCCCCATAATCATGATTCTTCTTAACCATTAACGCTTTCGTTTCAGCAATCTTATCATCATACCACTTCTCCACCTGCTCTACCGGCACATCTTCAACAGCATCGTGCCCGAGGAATAATTGTATCAATCCAATCACGCTATAATTTACCATTCCCCTAAACTCATCGCGGATATCATCGGCAACCAGTTGCTTTCCCTTCTCCTGGATGGTCCTGATGCGCTGCGCCTTAATAAAAAGCTGGTCAAGTATCGAAATCGGCCGGAGCACTCTCCACGAAGTGCCGTAATCTTTTGTTTTTTTAATGAAAATCTCTTTGCATGATCTGACCGCCGAATCGTATTGCACATTTGTATTGCTCATCCAGGAAGAATAATCTGTTGGTTCTGTTCTAAATTTAATGCAGAATTTTGTTGTTCAAATGTAATACTTAGAAGCCAATGTTCACTTTGAATTGCAGGGGAAAACTGCTTGTTGCAAAACGGCCGCTGGTGATGGGCATCATCAATGTTACGCCTGATTCTTTCTACGACGGAAGCAGGCGCAACGGCGCCGACGCTGTATTGCAGCAAACCGAGCGCATGCTGAACGAAGGCGCGGATATCATCGACATTGGCGCGCAAAGCACCCGGCCAAATGCGCAACTTGTTTCTATGGAAGAAGAGTTATCGCGACTCGCCGGCATTGTTGATGTGGTTACTGACAAATTTCCCGACGCGTTTTTTTCAATTGATACTTTCTATAGTAAAGTCGCAGATATCTGCGTAGCCGCAGGCGCCTCGATTATCAACGATATCAGCGCGGGGCAGATGGATGGGAAAATGATACCACTCGCCGCGAAACTCGGCGTTCCCTACGTATGCATGCATATGCGCGGTACTCCACAAACGATGCAGTATTTAAATCAGTACGACGATGTGGCGAAGTCGGTAATTGACTACTTCATTGAGAAAATTGACGAATGTAAAAAAGCCGGAATCAACGATATTATTGTTGATCCCGGCTTCGGATTCAGTAAAGATATCAGGCAGAATTTCGAGCTGCTCGGAAAACTGCAGTTATTCAGTATGCTTGGCAGACCGCTGATGGTTGGCCTCTCCAGGAAATCTTCTATCTACAAAACTTTGGGCGTCACCGCCGACGAGGCCCTTAACGGCACTACCGTACTCAATACCGTAGCGCTAATGAAAGGAGCCGGTATTTTACGCGTACATGATGTGAAGGAGGCGAAGGAATGTGTTGCATTACTGGATCACCTTCCTGCTTTCGGGGTCTCGGCTTTCTGACGCGCTCTTGCCCTTGGATCCATTGACGGCAATCCCGGGTTGCGTTTTTCCGGAACAGTTACATCCAGCACCTCTACATCGAAAATCAGGTTTTCAAATGCTTTGAATTTCGCACCGGGAGGCACATTGGCTCCATAGCCGAGTATCGAGGGAATATAAAGCCTTCCCTTACCACCTTTTCCGAAAAGACGCATGCCATCGTCCCATCCTTCTATTGCACCGCGCTGGCCAACAGTGAAGGAATACGGTTGCGCATGACCGAAAGTTGTATCGGTATTACTGTCGAACACCACGCCCTGGAAGGTAGTACCAGTATAATTCACCTTTACCACTTTTCCTGAGTCGGCAAGAGGAGCTACACCCGGTTTCTCCACGACTACAAAAACACCCTTTTCAGTTTTCTGTGCTTTGATATTAGCAGAGTCGAGGTACTTCTGTATAGTAGTAATTTCATTTTCCTTGATTTCATCGATTCCTTTTTGCTGATCTGCCCTCACAGCGGTTTCTGTTGGCAGCACATCGAGCACTTTAATGATGAGCGTAAGCTTATCATTCTTTTTGATATATGGCGGAAGCTGGCCCTTTTTCATCAGGCTGTCGGCCAACATTACGATGATGGTGCTGTCGCCCTTTCTCAGCTTGCCGAAAACTTCGAGCGGACTGTAAGTATTGCCAACGCTGTCGACACGTGCGTATGTAGGAAGCGCTCCAACGCTGGTGGTTACTACGGAATCGTGTACCTTTTGTGTGAAGTGCACTTTCAGGAACTCGCCGTTTTTCGCAACAGGATTTTTCTTGTCGGAAATTACCCTGTACAAAATTCCGCTTTTGGTTTTCTTAAATCCATCTCCCATACATCCGGTTGTAACGAATATTGTTACAAGGCCGAGGAGAATGGTGGTAATCGTTTTCATTACTTGTAATTAATTTATTGTCTATTTTATTTCTCTATTTTATTTCTCTTCTTTCAAAAGTTCGGCGTTTTCTTTCATCGCCATTTTGAAATTCTCAACTGTTTTTTCAAGGGAATCGAGGGTTCTGCCTCCTGACGCGTTATAGTGCCCTCCCCCATTGAAATATTTTCTTGCAAAGGTATTGGTATCAAAACCGCCTTTGCTCCTGAAGCTCCATTTTCTTTCCTCGTCACGATCTATCACTAATCCGGCCAATTTTATGCCCTGGATGCTTAGAGGATAGTTTACAAGCCCTTCGGTGTCGCCCGTTTTTATCTGGAAACGGAGCAGGTCTTTTTTCGAAATCGCAATCAACGCGGTATTATATTCATAAAACACCTCCATCCTGTTCATCAGCACATGACCGATAAAACGCAGCCTGTTCTCGAGAAAATTGTCATAGATATTTTCATGCACCTTAGAATGTTCCAACCCTCTTTCTTTCAAAAAGGCCACCATCTGGTGCACAGAAGCGGAGGTTGACGCGAACCTGAACGAACCCGTGTCGGCCATCACACCCGCATACAGACACTCAGCGATCGGCGTATTGATTTTGTCGGCATGACCCGATTGAACGATGAAATCGTACACCATTTCGGCTGTCGAGCTTTTGGCCGTATCGCTGATACCATAGTCGAAATTCGCGGTATCGGGCATCTGGTGATGGTCTATGAGAATTTTCGTGCCCTTAAAGTCGTACAGCTTCTGTGTGAGGTTCTTGGTGCGCGAAAAAATATTAAAATCGAGACAAATGAGCCATTCGGATCTGTTCAGCGCTTCTGTTGCCTTGTCGGCATGAAGCTCATAATCTATCACCACCTCGCTTGAAGTCATCCAGTTGAGCCAGGTAGCCCAGTTTGTGGGGGAGATCACCGATACCTCATGTCCCAACGAAGTGAGGAAATGATACATTGCCAATGAGGAACCCATAGCATCGGGATCTGGTTTCTGGTGCGTTGTAATCACTACCTTCCTCGGGGCCGTAAGCAGTGGAAATATCTCCTTAATTGGTTTCATCAAAATGTGCGCAAAGTTGCAGAATTAATGCCCAACCGCCAATTTTACTTATGTAATCGTCAAGTTAATTTACCTTTGCGCCCAAATTGAAAAATATGAGCAACCGCACGTTTACAATGATCAAACCTGACGCCATGAAGAATGGGCACGCAGGCGCGATCTTCGACAGGATAATTAAGGAAGGATTTAGGGTAATTGCGCTGAAGATGACAAAGCTGAGCGCCGAGAAGGCAGGCGAATTTTACGCCATCCATAAGGGAAGGCCCTTTTATGGAGAACTTGTGGAATTCATGAGCAGCGGACCAATCATTGCCGCGATCCTCGAAAAACCCGGTGCGGTATCATCTTTCAGAACGCTCATCGGCGCTACTGATCCTGCAAAAGCTGAAGCTAATACCATACGCAAATTATATGCGACTTCCCTTGGAGAAAATGCCATTCATGGCAGCGACAGCGACGAAAACGCGAAAATTGAAGGTGATTTCTTTTTCAGCGGTCTCGAAAGGTTTTAATTTTATCAAATGGAACAACCCCAGGTAGGCATCATTATGGGCAGCGACAGTGACCTCCCGGTCATGAAGCCCGCGGCTGATTTCCTGAAAGAAATCGGGATACCTTTTGAGCTTACCATCGTATCGGCGCACCGTACACCGAGAAGAATGATTAAATATGCCGCAGATGCAAGGCAAAGAGGTATGAGGGTGATTATCGCCGGCGCAGGTGGCGCAGCGCATTTGCCGGGCATGGTGGCCTCTATCACGTCGTTACCCGTTATCGGTGTGCCGGTAAAATCTTCGAACTCTATAGATGGATGGGATTCTGTTCTCTCTATACTTCAGATGCCTAATGGTATTCCCGTGGCGACTGTTGCGCTAAACGCTGCGAAGAACGCTGCGATTCTCGCGGCCAGTATTATCGGCGCGTTCGACGAAAAGATCGGGAAGAAGATAGATGAGTATAAGAAGCAGATGGAAAATGAGGTGATTAATAAAGCCGGGAAAGTAAAATCTGAGGGTTGGAATAATTTGTTTGACGAGTAGTTATTATTTTTTTCTTTTTTTTTAAAAAAAACCGCCGTTTTCAATTAGCACGTCAATATTCTGAATTCCTGCTCCAGCGTCAACGAATACCTGTAAATCATCTTAAAAAAATCATCTCCCCATTTCGCATAGAACGGCATAAAATTCTCCACCCTCTCCTGTAATCCATTATTTGGAAACAACGCTTTCTTCAACGCACTAAGCTGTCGTTGCTGCACCTCAAACTTTCTTCTCTCCGCGCGGAGTAATTTTTTTTCCAGTTCCTGCAAAGGTTTAATTGCACGCGTTTGCAATGCCGCCACATGCGTTGTAAGTGTTTCGTCTATTTGCTCCGCTACCGACTTCATTTTGTCGTAATACGAATTCACGTGTGTAATTTCGCCCGTAAGCGACAACTGGTTTACCGATTCTCTTTTTACAAGATCATTTAATAGCACCAGTTCGTCTTTAAATATCCCGGTGACGGGTATACGCAGCTTATCGAGCGACTCTTTCCATTTTTTTTCGAGGACGAGGAACGAATTGCGAAGCACCAGCACAGGATAAGGAACATTGTATTTTTCAAATACGCCTTTTAATTCAAGCCAGTATGCGATCTCGCCTCCCCCACCGATAAATGCCACGCCGGGCAGAATGGTTTCCTGGAAAAGTCCGCGAAGAATAACATTCGGACTAAACCTTTCCGGGTGATCGTTAAGTTCCTTCCTGATTTCATCAGCAGAGAAAGTAATATTTGTATTGACGATGCTCCATGTATCACCCGAGCGTTCGATCCGTTCGCGGATATTATCTTTCAGGTAAAACAGATTGATATCGCGGGGTTGCGCCTGTACTTTAAAATCTTCAGATAAACGTGCAATAGAGCGCCTCACAATTTCGGAGGACTGCTGGTTAAACAGTTCATCCTCGAAAACAGGAATCATCTTTCTCTTCAGGTTCGCATTGTCGGGAATCAGTACAACTAAACCATATTCACCAAACAGCGCATTCAGAAGTTTGAACGTGGCAGTTTGAATGTCGGTTTTTTCAGGATAGCATTCTCTGAGCAACTGCACGAGCTTTTTGCCGTATGGCTGAACAGAAAGCTCGCCTTCTATCCTGTTGATAATTTTGTCGAGACCTTTTGTATTCATTCTGCCTATGGCGCCCGACTGGTTGGTATCCCAATTAATTTTTTCACCATCGAGTGTGATGTTACCCAACTCGTCGAGGTCGGCATCTTCGCAACCCATATAAAAAACCGGAACAAAATTGTTTCCGGGAAAATGAGTTGAAAGGTGTTCCGCGAGTTTAACCGCGTGTAGAATTTTATAAACGAAAAACAGGCTGCCGGTAAATATCGCCGGCTGATGCGCCGTACATATTACAAACGAATTATCGTTAAGCAGCAGGTTGATGTTTTGGTTCACTTTTTCATGAACCTGCACTGAGCCATATTGTTTCTGCAGCTCACCTACTATAAGTTGTCTGTCGGTCTTGAATTGTTTGCGGGAATTAATTGCAGCGGCAATGCCTTCGATCGATACGGGGTGTTTATAAAACGGTTGAAGTTTACTATCCGAAGTAGCGTATGCTGTGGCCACTTGAGAAAAGAATCCAGTATCTCCGTAAGGCAATTGGGTAAATGTACAATCCATAGTGTCAGTAAAAATAACTACTCTTTACTGCAGCTGTTATAGCGACAATGTATTTTAACTTCTTATTTTAACTGGTAGGCCACTACATTATTCTTGAAGAATGTGGGCACATACACTATTTTGTTTTTGGCATCGTAACCGATATCAGCGGAATTGATTTTTTGCTCGCGGCCGTCAATTAGCACCTGGGTTGTACCATCACCATTTACATAGTATATCACCCCGGTCCAGCACGATACGATAAACTCGTTGCCCTGAACATTCTCCAGGCCGTCTGTGCTGCCATCCATACCGTCCGCCAGTTTCTCAAGTTGCCTGTCTTTATCCACCCGGTAAAGTGTACCATTATCGAGGATGTGGATGCTTCCGTTATGAACCAATACGCCATTGGGTCCTTTCAGGTTTTCGAGCACCAACGACGGTTTATCGTTTTCAACTTTCCATAACTGTTTCTGGTGCGAATCAGTAACATAAACAGTTCCTTTACTATCGGCCGCTACGTCGTTCAGAAATGTGGCGCCGTCAATTTTTACGTGTTTAATGATCTTAGCCCGCTTTATGTCAATAGCAACAAGTTCATCGATATCGGCCACCCATAAAGTGTTTTTTACAAGCGCCATTCCCTTCGGGGCCTGCAATCCGGGTACCCAATCGGTAGCAATCACTTTTCCGTCCAGGCCTACTTTGCCAATCGAACCTTTGCCATCTTTTGCGCCGCCTTCGCCATCAATATTTGCAACGTAAAGCACTTTGTTGCCTCCGTCGAACAGAACGGATTCAGGTGTTTTCAGCGAAGCCTCGGTTTCCCATTTTTTTTCAAGTGAATGTTGGGCGCGTGTTGAGATTGAAAGCAATGCAAAAGCCGCGAACGTAAATAAATATTTCATGGTTGCTTTTTTGTGTGGATAAGCAATTTATGAAATACTTATTTCTTCACCGAAAACTTATAAATAGTGGCTTGATTGAAAGTTTCTCCGGGTCTTAAGATAGTATTTGGAAATGATGGCTGATTCGGCGAATCCGGGAAATGCTGCGCCTCAAGTGCAAGCCCGCCATTTTTAACATACTTCATACCGTTCTTTCCGGTAAGCGAACCATCGAGGAAATTACCTGAATAAAACTGAACGCCAGGCTCGGTAGTGAACAACTCCATATAACGGCCCGAGTTCGGATCGAGTACTGTTACTGCGAGCTCCGGCTCAGTGGTGGATTTTTTATTCAGAACATACGTATGGTCATAACCTCCCGCTACCTTGGCGATGTCGCTGCCGATTGTCGCCGGCACAGTGAAATCCATTGAGGTACCCTTCACCGGGAGCAATTCCGAAGTAGGGATCAGTTCATTATCCACCGCCACGTATTTGTCGGCATTGATAAATATTTCGTGGCCGAGTATCGTGGAATCTTTACCTGCACTCAGGTTGAAGTAACTATGGTTAGTAATGTTTACCGCTGTCGGCTTATCGGTAGTGGCTGTGTATTCTATCTTCAGCTCATTATTCTGCGACAAAGAATATTTCACTTCCACTTTGCAGTTGCCGGGAAAACCTTCTTCACCATCTTTGCTTAGGTAAGAGAATTTAATGCTGCTGTCGCCGGGTAACAATTCAGCATCCCAGAATTTTCTGTTGAAACCATTGATGCCACCGTGCAGCGTGTTGCCGTTATTGTTAATGGGTAGCTGATAACTTTTCCCGTCAATAGAAAATTTTCCTTTTGCGATCCTGTTCGCATATCTTCCGGTAATACATCCGAAATACGGATTTTCTTTTTTCAGGTAACCATCCATCGAATCAAATCCGAGAACCACATCGCCGAAATTTCCACTACTGTCGGGCACCATGATGTTTGTTATCGTACCTCCGTAGTTGATCAGTTTTACTTCCATTCCACCCGCATTTTTCAGGGTGTACTGCGTAATTTCCTTTCCGTCGGCATTTCCATATTTCTGTTGTAATACAGAAGATGTTTTTGATGTAGGCATAGTGTCCGATGTTAAATTTTCATTTGCATTGTGACCGCTTCCACCGCATGCAGTAATAAGGTTGACCGCTCCGAAAAACAAAAGTGTCGCAGAAATACGTAGTGTGATCATGAAACGTTTTATTTAGTTTGAGATAACGTCTGCTTCCAGGTCGTAGTCGTATGCTTTTGTTATACGCGCGTGTACAAATTCGCCGATGGTTAATTTCCCTGCACTATTCAGAATTACTTCGTTGTCTACTTCAACACTATCGAATTCTGTTCTGCCGAGGTACCTTCCGGATTCTTTCTTATCAACAAAAACTTTGAAAACGCCTCCGATTTTTTCCTGGTTCTTTTCAAAAGATATCTGTTGCTGCACCTCCATGATTTCCTGCGCGCGCTCTTCTTTTTCTTCCTGCGGTATATCGTCTGAAAGATCGTAAGCGCCCGTATTCTCTTCATGGCTGTAGGTGAATGTTCCTACCCTGTCGAACCGGTGCTGGCGGAGAAATGCTTTCAACTGTTCAACATCATCTCTCGTTTCACCGGGAAATCCTGCGATAAGTGTTGTGCGCAAACATATGCCAGGTACTTTCTCGCGGATCGTTGCAATGAGTTCATCCATTTCCGGCTTTGTGATCTGGCGCCTCATCGCCTTCAGCATATTGTCGCTTGCATGCTGCAGTGGCATGTCGAGGTAGTTGCAGATATTATCGCGCTCTCTTATTGTGTCGAGTATTTCAAGAGGAAATTTTGAAGGATAAGCATAGTGAAGCCTGATCCATTCCAGTCCCTTTATATCCGCGAGCCTGTTGAGCAGGTCGGGTAACATTCGTTTTTTATAGATGTCGAGCCCATAGTAGGTAAGTTCCTGCGCGATCAGCATAATTTCCTTTACACCGGTGCTCACCAGGTGAGTGGCTTCTTTCACAAGATCTTCGATGCTGCGGCTTATATGCCGGCCTCTCATCAACGGGATCGCGCAGAACGCACAGGTGCGGTTGCAACCTTCGGAAATCTTTAAATACGCATAATGTTTGGGAGTGGCCAGCAGCCGTTCTCCTAACAACTCCGAACGATAATCGGCATTCAGTTGCCTCAGCAATGATTGCAGCTCCATCGTGCCGAAATATGCGTCTACTTCGGGTATCTCCTGCTCAAGATTATTTTTATACCGCTCGCTGAGGCAGCCGGTGACAAATACTTTGTCGAGCTTCCCGCTTTTTTTCAGGTTAACCTGCGAGAGGATAGTATTGATGGATTCTTCTTTTGCTTTATCAATAAAGCCGCAGGTGTTTACCACTACGATGTTATGATCAAGCTTCCTGTTTTCGTGCACCACGTCAATATCATTGGCCGCAAGCTGGCCGCTGAGCACTTCGCTGTCAACAAGGTTTTTGCTGCATCCGAGTGTGATGATATTAACCTTATCTCTCTTTAATGTTTTTGATTTCATTCTAATTAAAACAAAACCTGATTCCGAGGCCAAAACGTGCCGGCTCAAAATCAGAATCATCGCCGATGGCGAATGTCGGGCGCCAATCGAACGAAAACGAAAGCGGAACGCCATCAATTTTATAATCCAGTCCACCTTCAGGACGTAACAGGAACGCTGAATTGTGTTCCGCGATAGCGGCACCCGCGCCTGCACCTGCAAACCATCTCAGTCCCGGGGCGCCTTCAATTTCGTCGTGATATTCGTAGAAACCTTCAATAAATGATACGCCGTCGCCGAAAAGTACTTCAAATTTTCCGACGTTGTGTTCGGTAAAAAAGTGTTTGTAAGAAGGACCAACCAATGTGCTGCCATCACCAAAATCAATTCCTAAACCGATAGCGTTACGGTAAGAGCTTCCGTTCGAAGCCTGTGCGGATACGCGCGAAGTCGACAACACCAGAAAAACAGCAATTAAACCAATGAACAATCTAGTTCTCATAAAATTAAATTTGTGCAAAGAAAAGAAGTTTTTATGTATCAGTTTCAGTGCAAATCACGCGCCTCTAGTCGGGTTTAAACAAACTATCCACGAATTCGCGCTTGTTAAAAACCAACAAATCATCCACCTTCTCACCTACTCCGATAAATTTTACCGGTATTTTAAACTGGTTCGCAATCGCAAGAACAACACCTCCTTTGGCCGTTCCGTCTAATTTTGTGATCGCAATTGCCGATACGTCGGTTGCTGCCGTAAAATGTTTTGCCTGTTCAAGTGCGTTTTGCCCGGTTGACCCGTCAAGTACAAGGAGTACTTCATGCGGCGCATCGGGAATTATTTTACCCATCACTCTTTTGATCTTCGAAAGTTCATCCATCAGGTGGGCCTTGTTGTGAAGCCGCCCGGCGGTATCGATTATCGCTACATCAACATTCTTTGCCACTGCGCTCTGCACGGTGTCGAACGCTACAGATGCGGGATCGGAACCCATAGGCTGTTTGATGATGGGAACGCCTGTCCGTTCGCTCCAGATGGTAAGCTGGTCAACCGCGGCCGCACGGAAGGTGTCTGCTGCACCTAATAGAACCGATTTGCCGGCCTTTTTAAACTGGTGCGATAGTTTTCCGATGGTGGTTGTTTTGCCGGCGCCATTCACACCTACTACAAGAATGATGTATGGCCTGGTGGGAAGGTCGGAATCGAATGTGTAGGAACCCGGGGGCGGATCGGTGAGCACGCCTTCAATTTCTTCCTTAAGCAACCGGTTCAGGTCACTGGTACCCATGTATTTGTCGCGTGCAACGCGCTTCTCGATACGGTCGATAATCTGGACGGTGGTGTCGATACCAACATCCGCGCTGACGAGGGCATTTTCGAGGTCGTCGAGCACTTCTTCGTCGACAGTAGACTTACCGGCTACGGCTTTGGTGATTTTTGAAAGAAATCCTTCCTTGGTTTTCTGCAGACCCTGGTCGAGCGATTCTTTTTCCTTTTTGCCGAAGATCTTATCGAAAAATCCCATCCGGAATATATTTAAGTCATTAAAAACAAAAAGCCGTTCTTGGCGGGAACAGCTTCGTGATGGTACTTACCTTTCCAATTATTTCTGAGCGAGGTATTCTTTTACCTTATCCTTGTGGACGATAGCCTCTTTAAAAGTGTACGCGCCTGATTTAGGACTACGAACTGCACGTATCACCTTGGTCCAGTTCTTAGCTTCAGCGGCTGCCTTCTGGTCCTTCGTTTTTATCGCGGTTTTAGCTGCTTTTGCCATGATATGGGTTATTTAATTTCTTTATGAATGGTGTACTTCTTCAGGTTCGGGTTGTATTTCTTTAACTCAAGCCTTTCAGGAGTGTTTTTCTTGTTCTTTGTGCTGATATAACGGCTGGTTCCCGGCACATCTGTGGTTTTCTGCTCGGTGCATTCCAAAATGATCTGGACCCTGCTTCCTTTCTTTGCCATTGTTGTTGGAGTTTATTTTGAGCCTGTTGCCAGGCAAATGATCAGATTTTGTGACCTTCGGCCCTCAGCTGCTTTACTACGCTGTAAAGACCATTTTTGTTAATAGTACGGATACCTTCTGTTGAAAGCTTCAGCGTAATCCACCTGTCTTCCTCGGCAAGAAAATAACGCTTGGTCTGCAAATTCGGCAGAAACCTGCGCTTGGTCTTGATATTCGAGTGCGACACCGTATGCCCGGTTACAGGGACCTTACCAGTTATCTGACAAATTCTTGACATGACGAAATTTTTGGACGGCAAAGGTCGGAAAAGATTATTAAACAGCCAAATAGATTTAACCTTACGGGAACAAGATTTTAATCTATTTTGGGGAGAAGGAAGAGGGGAAAGGGAAGAGGTCAGAACATTGTAAAATCACACCTCTTACGTCTCCCCTCTCCTCTTTTCTAAAACCATCAAATGTCTCAAAATAAACGCAAAACAATCCCCCGCGATATAAGCTGGCTTTCTTTCAACGCCCGCGTGCTCCAGGAAGCAGCAGACCCCTCAGTGCCCCTCAAAGAAAAGATAAAATTTCTCGGCATCTTCTCCAACAATACCGACGAGTTCTTCAGGGTAAGGGTCGCTACCCTGAAAAGAATGGTGGATTTCGGGCCAAAGCTCAGGAATATGCACCTGGAACAGGATCCTGCCGACATATTAAAGGAAATCCAGGACATAGTGCTCGACCAACAGGGCGAATTCAACCGCATCTGGGAGCAGGCAAAAGAAGAACTTGCCATCAATAACATATATCTCGTCAGCGACAACGAATTAAATGAGGAACAGCAGAAGTTCGTGACCCAGTTTTTTCAGCAGGAAGTACGTTCGAACATTATCCCGCTGATGGTGGAAGGCATCTCCCACCTGCCCTACCTGCGCGAAAAATCCATTTACCTCGGCGTGGTCCTTTCGAAAAGCGACCATAGCCTGAAGCGGAAATATTCTATTATCGAGGTGCCGTCTAAAACCCTCGGAAGGTTCAAGGAACTCCCGTCGCCGGGCAATGAACATCATATTATTCTGCTCGAAGATGTGATTCGCTTCAATCTCAAAAATATCTTCTCCTTTTTCGGGTACGATCATTACGACTCATGGATATTCAAAGTAACCCGTGACGCGGAAATGGATATCGACAATGACATATCGACCTCCTTCATTCAAAAAATTGAGAAGGGACTGAAAAACAGGCGCAAGGGTAAGCCGGTTCGTTTCGTGTACGACCGCAATATGGACCCGTCGTTACTCGAATTTCTGATGGTGAAGCTTAACCTGTCGAAGAAAGACAGTCTCATTCCCGGCGGACGCATCCATAATTTCCGGCATTTTATGGATTTCCCCGATGTGTTTCCTCAAAAGAGTAAAAGAAAGAAACCCTTTATGCATCCTGCATTGGTTAACGCGCAACGTGTAACGGATGTGGTGCTTAAGCGGGATGTGATGCTGAATTTCCCCTATCACTCTTTTGATCCTGTAATAGACCTCCTGAGAGAGGCCGCGATCGATCCCAGCGTAACGGGTATAAAGATTACGGCTTACAGGCTGGCCGCAGATTCAAAGATTGTAAACGCCCTGGTGAATGCGGTACGCAACGGTAAATCGGTTACGGTGATGCTGGAACTGCGGGCGCGGTTCGATGAAGAGGCGAATATAGAGTGGAAAGACTACCTCGAACTCGAAGGCGTAAAAGTGCTCATCAGCATTCCTAACCTTAAGGTACATGCGAAGATTTGCCTTATCACGAAAAAAGTAGAAAAGAAAAATATACAATATGGATTTGTGAGCACCGGCAATATGAATGAAAAAACCGCCGGCGTTTACGGCGACCACTGCCTGCTCACCGCCGATAAGGGTATCATGTCGGATGTTACGCGGATATTCAGCTATCTCGAAAACTGGAAAAACGGGATGCAGTCGCTAAAGAATTGCAGCAGCCTCATCCCCTGCCCCACTTCGCTTCGCCAGGAGCTTATGAAATGGATAAACAGGGAGATTAAGTATGCGAAGGAAGGAAGAGACGCGGTGATATGTTTAAAGATGAACTCGCTTTCCGATGAACAGTTGATCGAGAAACTGTACGACGCTGCAAAGAGCGGCGTAAAAATCTACCTGATCATCCGGGGTATATTCTGTATGTACTCGGAAAACAAAAAATTTACTTATCCTATTAAAGCGATCAGCATTGTTGATGAATATCTCGAACATGCGAGAATGTTTGTGTTTCACAACGGAGGTAATGAAAAGGTGTATATTTCGTCGGCCGACTGGATGGTTCGCAATCTCGACCACAGGATTGAAGTGACCTGCCCGGTTAAAGATCCCGGTATTAAAAGAACACTTATCGAGATGTTCAATATCCAGCTGTCTGATAATGTGAAGGCGCGTATTCTCGATAATGAGTTAAGCAACCGCTATGTTGAAAAAAATGGCGATGAACGTATACGTTCCCAGGAAGAAATTTATAATTTCCTGCAGCAGTTTAACGAGGTAAAAACTGAAGTAAATGCGATTGGCAGCTATTGATATTGGAAGTAACGCAGCGAGATTACTGATATCTGATGTAACAACCACCGACTACGGCAAACCTCAGTTTCAGAAATTAAATCTCGTAAGGGTACCTTTGCGATTGGGTTTTGATGTTTTTGAAAACAACACGATTTCCGCGGAAAAAGAAACGATGATCATCAAAACAATACGGTCGTACAAATTGCTTACCGACGTATATGGTGTGGAGCATATGAAAGCATGCGCTACTTCCGCGATGCGTGATGCGACGAACGGTAAAGAGATCATTGAAAAAGTAAAAGAAGATACGGGCATCGAAATAGAAATTATTTCAGGAGATGCCGAAGCGAGCCTGATATATGAAAATCATGTGGCAGAAAATCTCGACAAGGAGCACGCTTACCTTTACATTGACGTAGGTGGTGGAAGTACGGAGTTGACTTTTTTTGCTGACGGTAACCTGGTTTTTAAAAGGTCGTTTAACATTGGAACAATAAGAATTCTGAAGAAACAGGTTGATGAATTTATGTGGGATGAGATGCGTGATTTCATCAAACGCGAGACGCGCGACTACGATGGCGACATGGTTGCGATCGGTTCCGGCGGAAATATCAATAAGGTGTTCGCACTTTCGAAACGAAAAGAAGGAAAGCCACTACAACTCGACCTATTGAAAGATTATTATCGCGAGTTGAGTAGTTTTAGCGTAGAAGACAGGGTAAGGATTTATAAAATGCGCGAAGACAGGGCCGATGTGATTGTGCCAGCATTGCTGATATATATCAATGTAATGCGCTGGGCAAATATCGACGACATATTTGTGCCCAAGATTGGTTTGGCGGATGGATTGATACAGCACCTGTATTATGAAATCGAAAATCAAAAAAGCAGGCGATTCACGATCAATAAACCACAATGAGTACACACAGGGAATTAAAAAAAATTACTACCAACACATTACAGAAGATGAAGGCGAATGGGGAAAAGATCTCCATGATCACTGCCTACGATTTTTCATTCGCCAGGATTTTTGACGCCGCAGGAGTGGATGTGATTCTTGTAGGCGATTCTGCCTCTAACGTAATGGCCGGTCACGAAACAACGCTTCCCATTACACTCGACCAGATTATTTATCATGCGTCTTCTGTGATCAGGGGTGTAAACCGGAGTCTTGTCGTGGTGGATCTTCCTTTCGGTTCGTATCAATCCAATTCGAAGGAGGCCCTTGCTTCTGCTATAAGGATCATGAAGGAAACGGGCGCTCATGCTGTGAAACTTGAGGGTGGCGAAGAGGTTGTGGAGTCGGCCAGGCGCATTCTCGCTGCGGGTGTGCCTGTGATGGGACACCTCGGGTTAACGCCGCAATCCATTTATAAATTCGGAACGTATACAGTGCGTGCCAGGGAAGAAGCTGAAGCGGAAAAGCTGAAAAACGACGCGAAGTTGCTGGAGCAGGAAGGGTGTTTTGCTGTGGTACTCGAAAAAATTCCGGCCACGCTTGCGAAAGAGGTTTCGGAAAGTGTGCAGATTCCCACAATTGGTATCGGCGCGGGGAGGTATTGTGATGGACAGGTTTTGGTAATGCATGATATGCTTGGCATAAATACAGAGTTTAAGCCGCGGTTTCTGCGACAGTATTTGAATTTGCATGATGAGATTACAAGTGCGGTTAAGCAGTATATTGATGATGTGAAGAGCAGGGACTTTCCGAATGAGAATGAGCAGTATTAAACGTGAGGCGTGAAGCGTGAGGCGTTATCCTGAACTGGCGCGGAGCGGCTGAGTGAGGGATCTGGAGAGAAGAAAAAAACAGCTATGAAAAAGAATATTCTTCTATTTCTTTTTATTTTTTCTGCGTTTTACAATTACGCTCAACGAACAAAACTTTCCCTCCCGGCTATTGCCGCGATAAGACCATCTGAACTTGAAAGAGATTTAAAGGAACTCACCGACGATCATTTCAGGGGCCGCGAAGCCGGTACCCCCGATGAACTGAAAGCCTCGGTTTGGCTCGCGGAAAAAGCCCGTGAAGCGGGCCTCTCTCCTGCCGGCGACGACGGCACATTCTTCCAGTTCTTCTCGCTTCAGCGAAACAAAATCTCTGATAGAACGACTATCCGGATAAACAACGAATCTTTCACTTTATGGAAAGATGTGTTGCTGCCGCAAACCGCCGAAGCCAATGTAAACGCGCCACTTTTATTTTTAGATGTCACCGAACCATCACAGATAGATTCAGCAAACATCCGCGGGAAAGCAGTGGTAATAATGGCATCACGTGAAGGTTTAAACCTCGATATTTCGTTACCTGAAAGAAGATACCCGGGGTTTGTTTTGCGCAAATATTCTTCAACGCTGATAAATAACGGCGCCGCAGCAATCATTTTCATTGCCGATGAAGCGGGTGAAAAGGGCTGGCAGGCAGTGTTACCCGCTGTAACGCGCGGCAACTACGACATTGAAGGCGGACCGAATGCCGTAGCAAAAACACTGCCACCGGTTTTATGGTTTCATAAATCGGCAGAGTCGCTGCTGAAGCAGCCGGGCGCCATGTTGCATGCGAATGTTATAGTAGAGAGGTATGAATATCCATCTGTAAATATCGTGGGAACAATCAAAGGAACCGATCCGGTTCTCAGCAAAGAATATGTTTTATTTAGTGGTCACCAGGATCACGATGGAATAAGAACGCCGTATGGAAATGATTCTATTTACAACGGGGCGGACGACAATGCAACTACCTGTGTAGCCATGCTGGCGATAGCCAGGACGTTTAAGGCGCAGCCTTCGAAAAGATCCGTTTTGTTTGTGTGGCATGGCGCAGAGGAGCGCGGCCTTCTCGGATCCAAATGGTATGCATCTCATCCTACGGTTCCGAACCATTCAATTGTAGCAGTGATGAATGCGGATATGATTGGAAGGAATAATCCGGACAGTGCGGCTTTACTCGGCGCTTCACCTCCTCATATGAATTCACGCGATATGGTAGAGATGGCGCATGAAGCGAATAGGGAAGGACCAAAATTTTTGATCGATACGTTGTGGGACAGGCCCGAGCATCCTGAATATTTTTATTTCAGGAGTGATCATCTTCCTTATGCGAGGCTTGGGATACCTGCAATTTATTTTACTACCACTTTGCACGATGAATATCATACCCCGATGGATGATGCTTCCGGTATAGACATCAGGAAACTCACGCGGATGACGCAGTGGATCTACCGTACCGGTTGGAAAATCGCCAATAGGCCGCAGAAGCCCAGGTTGGTTGAGAATTTTAAATTAGAGAGATAATTTCTCCGCAGATCCCTCGCTTGCGCTCGGGATGACCGTCATCCCGAACCGAGGCGAAGTCTCGTGTGAGGGATCAGCTGAAAAGCACCGTCGACCGCGGCCCTATTCATATAAATCGTCTATATCCGCCTGCGCGAGCTTCACCATCAACGCTCCCATCTTTTCCGTAATCGCCTTAAAAGCTCTCTCACCTTTCTCCTTCGTCGCTTTTTTAGGATTACCCGTACCTGTATCCTCAGAAATTTTTGACCATTTCCTTTCTGCCCAAACCCATCCTTCCGAAAACTCTTTTATCCTGTGCTTCTTCTCTCTCCCATCACCTGCTTCATTCAGCGGCTTCACAAGATGCGGCGCCAGGTGAAGAATCAGGCTTGTCTCCATCTCATCAGCATGATCACCCCTGATCTCGTCGAAGAAATCACTTTTATTAAAAGAATGGAACCAATTCGATGTACAGATAAACATCTTCGGATAGCGCAGGCCCAACTCGCGAACCAGTACTTTAAAATCATTTCCACCATGACTGTTCAGGATCATAAACCGCCGGATATTGAACCGGTCGAGCACCTGGATCACGTTATCGAGTATGGCCAGCTGTGTGGTCGGATTGAGATTGATATCGAGTTTGATATCCGACTGGCCCGTGTTAACACCAAACGGAATAGTTGGCAACACAATTACCTTAGCTCCTTTTTCCCATGCGATTCTTGCAGATTCAGCCGCAATATGATCGGCCTCTATTACGTCGGTGCCGTATGGAAGATGGTAGTTATGCGCTTCAGTAGCGCCCCAGGGGAGAACGGCTAATTCGTATTCTGTTTTTTTTACTTCTGTCCAGGTGTTTTCTGCAAGAATAAAAGGTCTCATTACGTGCTGTGTTTTAAGACAGCAAATGTATCATGAGACCTTCAATTTTCATCAATAGCCCGACTTAATCACCTTCAATGTCTTCACTTTTTCTCCATCCAGCCTCAACGTCAGCAGGTACATCCCTATTCGCAGATTGGATGAGAATCCATTTACGACGAGCACATTGTTTCCTACCACACGCGTTCCAAAATCCTGCCGGTGTATCAATTTTCCGTACGTGTCGTGGATTTCCACGCTAATCCTTCCTGCAGCATTACTATTATAGAACTTAAGCTTTACTTCATTCTTGAATGGATTTGGATAGGCCATAGCATTCACCACATCATCATCAGGAATCGTGTCTACTGGTGGCGGACTGTTTGGCAATGTGTCAACCGGCGGTGGCGGATTATTCGGAATCGTGTCTACCGGCGGGTTCGGGTTATTCGGAATAGTGTCCACTGGCGGATTCGGGTTGTTGGGAATCGTGTCTACCGGTGGATTTGGATTATTCGGAATGGTATCGACTGGTGGGTTTGGATTATTTGGAATCGTATCCACCGGCGGGTTCGGGTTGTTTGGAATTGTATCCACTGGCGGGTTTGGATTATTTGGAATCGTGTCTACCGGTGGATTCGGATTATTCGGAATGGTATCGACTGGTGGGTTCTGGGTGGTATCCACGGGTTCCTGTATCGGAGTGTGAGCATACTCTTCGATAATCACACCAGCATTAAATCCATAACCAGCTTCGGGTGTCGTTGAGAAATCGAGCAGCAACTTGCCATCCGGATCAGGGGCTATGTCGTTGATATAAACAACCTTGGTGGTATTGTACCATGAGTTCAGGTAAACTGTTTTATCATGCACCGTATATGTCGCCGTGTAATTGCCTTTGAACCAGTCTACCGGGCCGGAACTTCCAAAGAAACCTATCCTGTAACGCTTGCTATGGTTCAGGCCCGTGAGCTTGAACTGGCTGAGCTGACTTTTATCGAGCCAGTAGTTTGCAGCAAGAGCGTTATCGGGAACCACTCCTGAATTATTCCCTGTAACCATGCCGGCGGTAAATTCACCATTAAACTCTTTCTCAAGCGTCAGCGCCATTTTCGTTGCCTTGTTCGACTGGTCTTTCAACAAATCGGTAGTGAAGTTGGAAAGAGGTGGCGTGGTAAGGCTGTTCCAGGGCGCAGGGGCATCTGCAACAGTTACGTTGAAGTTTACATACACAATAGTTCCAGGCGTGGCCACAAGCACGCGCTTGCTATAGCCGGAATGGCCTGTAGCTCCTTTCGCTCTTACACGATACCAGTATTTTTTATCGACCGACAAACCAGAATTCGTATATACGTTACTGTTAGCCGGCCTGTTGATGGTTACCACATCCTGTGTAAACAGCGAATCTGTGGCTCGCGTTATTTCATAGCCGTCGGCGGCGCTTTCATTGTTCGTTCTGTCCGACCACGTAAGCCTTACCGACGTGCGGTCGAGAGGTTCGGCAGCAAGATTATTCGGATTCAGCAACGCGATCGATGAAGCGTATTCCTCTATTATTATTCCGTTAAGATATATTGCAGGACTTCCCTCGGCACGTGTAATCGTCACCAATATTTCACCATTCGCATCAGGAACAATTGAATTGAGATTGGCAGTAGTCGAAGTATTATAGCGTGAATCCATCACCGACGATTGCGATCCGTAAGAAATCAACGCCTTCGCCTCGTAACCTTCATTCTGGCTTCCCACAAATACGAGGTTATACTGCATTGACCGGTTAAGTCCGCTGAATTTAATATTCTTCACCTGGCTATTGTCACTGATGCCACTTCTCAGAACGGCATCCGGGGCAACACCGGAGTTATCTCCCGTAATATGACCAAGATCCGTTGTGCCCGACCATGCTTCGAGCATGGTTATATTCAATGCTGTCTGCGCGTTCTGCTCATCTTTTAAAGTGCCGGAGTTGCTGCCCGCGCCAGGAATTCCGAGCCAGTTGTTCCATGGTGAGCTTGCCGATTTTCCGGAGCTGCCCAGGTTAACATACACCGACTTTGTAAACTGGTCGCCCACGGTGAGTGTTATCACCTGCGTGGTTGATTTTCCATTATTATCTTTCGCGATAACAGTAAGATCGTACACGCCTACATGTTCCGCGGTTGGAGATGCATTGATACTATAATTACCGTTGCTGCCTGTGAGGGTGACAAACGACGGCTTGTTCGGAATGCTGATAGTGATCACATCACCAGCATCGTCGGTCACGGAGAACTGTTCACTTTTCGATGACGCTGCTTTTACATATATATTATCGAGTCCGCTGATAGCAGGAGGATTATTACCCGCTCTTATCGAGAGTGTATTACTCTGCATACCATTACCGGAACTGTTAGATCCTACAACATAATAATAGTAGGTGGCGAACCCGGTTACTTCTGCGTCCGCATAGGCATTACTGTTAGCAGGCAGGGTGGCTATAAGCGTGAACGTAACATTGTCTTCTGAACGGTAAACTTTAAAGTTTGTTTCGCCCGTTACGTCGGTCCACGACAACAATACGGATCCGTTCGAGGCGGCTTCTCCACTCAATTGTGGCGGGGAAGCCGGCGTGTCCGGGAGCGCAAGCGTTGTCGCATTTACCTTCGGACTCCATCCTGATTCACCATTGGCGCCGATAGCGCGAATCCGGTAAAAATATTTCTTTGAAGCGTCAAGTCCCGAATCGGTAAACGATGTTGCATTTGCCGGGGCCGTACCTATCGGAACGTAGGTTCCTCCATCTGTGGTTGACCGTGTGATTTCGAAACCGGTTTCATTGCTGATGGTATCGGCCCATGTAATTTTTATTCTTGTATAATCGAGCGCTTCTGCTGCTACACCTGACGGAATACCAGGTTTCCTGCCGGGGGTTACATCCGATTTTACATATGTAACCTGGTTACTTGCCGGCGAAACGTTTCCTGCGGCATCAACAGCTTTTACCACGAACGTATAAGGAATCAGACTGTCGAGGCCCGTAGCTGTAAACCCGCTTTCGGGAACACTATACGTTTTCACACCGTTCACATAAATATCATAGCGCGCAACCTGTTCATTATCGGTAGCCACCTTCCATGTAAGACGCACAGAAGTTTTTGTACTTACTGTAAACGCGAGACCAGATGGCGCTGTCGGCGGTTCATTGTCAACAAGCGTTTTTGCTGTTGCTTCATTTGTAGGCACAGATGCTCCTGTTTCGCTTACCGCGCGAATCTTGTAATGATACATGGTATTTTTCGCGAGGCCTGTATCTGTGTATGTGGTAAGATTGGCGTTGATTAATTCTACAAACTGGTAAGGTCCACCGGTGGTTGTAGCCCTGTACACTTCAAATCCGTTTTCCCCAGCGCCCTGCTTCCACGTGAGTTTAATGCTGCTTTGAGTAGCGGGTACAGCAGTGAGCGATGTAGGTGCGTCGGGTTTTGGATTACCATTGGCATCGACAACGGTGAATGGTGGAGAAAAGGCCGTACCGCATCCAAATTCTTCTTCGTAGCGCGCCTTGTATTCGCCCACAGGAGCTTCATAAACCTGGGTGTTATTAACAAGCGATTCGTCGCTTGCGCGGTACCACTGGTAATTCACAAAGCCATCAGCAAGTGTCAGTGGCACTGTGGTGCTTCCATCGAGAGAAGGCAGCACCCGGCTTTTTTTGCCTTTTACCTGTATCGGCAATGTTTGCGTATTGCCTTTCGTGGTAATTACTGCTGGTTTCAACGACCAGTCGGACCATTCAGAAGAAGCGGTTCTTTTAAAACGAACCTGGTATGTTCCGTAAAGTTTTACTGTTATCTCGTTGCCTGTGTAAGAGATGATGGAAGAACCGTCAATAATATTGGTCACGTTGTTTGTAGCCGTAGCGATAGTCACTCCATCTCTCTGCCACTCGTAGGCATAAAATCCTGGTGTGATTCCAAGTTTCGCGTTCACATCTTCTTCCTTACAGAATTCTGAGTGTTGGAAAAATACCAGCGGATTTGCCTTATGAACATTGTTCATCTCCGGCACGAAATCAGGTTCACGCCAATGCTGGTACCAGCAGGAGTGACCTCGCTCGGGAAATACTGTATAGCGTACGTTCGCACCGATCTCTTTCAAACGCTTCAATGTGTACTGGGCCTGTTCAGGTGAAGGATCAAGGTCCTTTCCGCCTGTGGCAAACCAGATCGGTATGTGAACGAATGCGTTTCTGTTACTCGTGGATCCTGCGGATGCAGAAGGCATAATCTTGGCCACTCTTTTCGGATATGCGTCGGCCATGCGCCATGCGCCGTAGCCACCGCCGGAAAGACCGTCTACGAGAAGCCGGTCGATATCGGCCTGCGCATACTTGGCAAGTGAGTCAACTATCGCGAGGATCGCGTTGAAGTTGGCGCTGGCCGCAGTTCCCCATCCTGCAAAACATCCTTCCGATACAACCAGCTGGGGATATAAGAGAAAGCCATCGAACTTATTTGTGTTTACCCATTCAAGATATAGTTTCCCTCCGAGCCATACCTGCTTCTCATTATTATAAATACCGCCATTGCTTGGGCACCCTACTTCACCACCACCATGAAGGAAGAGGTTAACGGGATACTTCTTTCCGGCGGTTCCCGGTTTGCCGTAACTATAAGGGTATTTGAGGCGGAAGGCCATCTTGGCCCCATTTACATTCAGGAAGTATTGTTTGAACTGGCGGGTGTCGAAGGTATCCGTACCCAATGACACGCCTATTGTAGGCGTACTTACCCATTTCTGCAGGCCGGGAACATTCGGGTCAGGGTGTTTGGCGCTGCCTAAAGGCGCGGACGCATCGTACCTTATGATCTCGTCACCAGGGTCGAAGACGTTCTGGGCGCGGGTTATAAGGGATAAGGCTATTACACATAGCCCGAAAAGTACGAATCTCTTCATATCAAAGTGACAGATTAAAAATGCAAAAGTCAGACCACCGGAAAACCGGTAAATCAGTTGGTAAACCGTAGAATAAGAGGAAATTGGTGTTCTAGAGGATGATGGGTACCAGGAACGGAATGTGCTAAAGTAATACGCAAAAAATCAAGGTCATAGCAAAATTCGAAATATTTTTTCAAACCTGCTTTAATCCCCAGTGGTTTAACCAAAAAATAATTTGCCCTTTTTAGAGATAGCCTATCTTTGAAATTCCCCGTTCCCACGGAAAAGAGAATCTCATCTTCCTTGAAATCTACCTGCCGATTTACTGAACGCTCAACCCCATAACCTTCCACTCCGACGTCCGATTAACCAATCCTAACCAATCCTTTGTCCACGTTTTACAGTATCCTGAACAAGTTGGATTTCTTAATTGCTTATTCATAAAGAATATGAGGAAAATTGCCATCTTTTTCATGGCGCTGACTATTGTGGTGCAGGCATGTGAAAAAGAGCTAAGCCGTACAGTCAAAGAAGAGGATCAACCAGAGGTAAGCATAGATGTCTCCGATCCTGGTGATATAAATAACCCCGGCGATACCATGGTGCTCGAGGGAATCTCCGAAATCGAAAAAAATGAACATTCCGTGTACACCTTCGGAGGGGTAAGAGGTACCTATTTTGGCTGCACCTCTTCTTTTAAGGGAAAAGACGACCAAAGCTTCGCAATTACTCTTGGTACCAATCTCACCCCGCACGCTACCTTCAGCCAGAAAGAATTTGAATTACTCATCCACACCGGCGAACGGCAGTATGGCTCGCTTGGGTCGTTCAGCTCCTACCCGGTTATCGACTCCGGTTTGGTCGAGATATCGTTTACCGACAAAAACAACCGGCAATGGTGCACCACGCAGATCACCGAGAGGAACAGCGACCACGGTACGGAAACCCGGGTAAAAGTCGAACAGAAGCACAGCATGTTCATAGTCGAAAGCATTCACAAAGTGGAAGTAGGACCTGAGACCGAAGGCTACCGTATGAAGGGGTATTTCGACTGCACGCTCTATGAGGTGAACGGAAAAGCCAGAAAGCGAATAAAAGGCAATTTCACCGGCATCGTAGCTCCAAAGTAATGTTCCCTGTTCCGTAACTTTAGGGAATGAGGTTTAGATTGAGTGTTATATTGATTGCTTTGTTTCTTATCCCCTTTCTTTCTTCGGCACAGTCGGGCCGCATAAGGGATCTCTACAGGTACGTTGAGCAGACAGACAGCCTTGCAGATAAATCCACTAAAACATTTTATCTCGAAAAATTTCTCAAGGATAATTATAATTATCGCGAAACATGGCGATATCTCGCTGATGGCGACAGGATAGTTTATTTCCAGGTGGACTACATACTGGATTCCACTGAATTTACAGAAGTGTATTATGTGAACCGCAACAGGCTTGTGTGTTCAGAAGAATATGAAAAAGTGAATTACACGATAAGAGAAGATGAATTGAAATTTGGAGGCATATATTATTTTGAAAGCAGCTCCGCAAAACATGTTGTTACATTAGGAAGAAAGAATTATCAATACCGCAACAACGATCCGGTTCTTGAGGTGCTTACCCGCTTCGGAAAACGATATTCTGAACTGAAACGACATTTACCAATGTTACCGGATGAAACACCGGTTGAATAATGTCGGGTAACGCCATCAAAGTCTAACGTTGGCGCTGTTTTATATGGCAGTTGGTACGTGCTTTTCGCGTATATGGATGAATCCCTTGTCCGGAATCATCAATGGGCTTACCGCGGCGTCTATTGCAATAATTGCTGGTGGTATTTCATTTGTTCTACCATTAGATGCTTATACTGCAATTGATCCATTCGTCATCAAATACCGGTTCATACTTATTATAGAATTGAATCGCCGGCTCGTTCCAGTTCAGTACCTGCCAGGTAATTCCATATAACTTTTTTTCTTTCGCTTCAATGATTAAACGATCCATCAGCATCTGACCTATTCTCTTTCCACGGTACGACTCCGTAACGATAATATCTTCCAGGTACATTCGTTGACCTTTCCACGTTGAATAACGGATATAATATAAAGCGAAAGCAACCACGATACCATTTGCTTCTGCTACAAACGCCCAGTAAACCGGGTTCGGTCCGAATCCGCTTTCTTCAAAATGTTCCAGTGTCACTGAAACCTCGCCTGGAGCGCGTTCGAAAGTGGCAAGTTCGTGGACCAACTCGAGCATACGTGGACAATCTTCCCGAACCGCCCGCCTGATGTTAATTTCCATTTTTCAAATAAACTGAAAATAAGCCAGATAGGTTTTTTTCAATTTTAATGGCATAGTTTTTCGTTGGCTATCCCCAAAACCGAGTCATGGAAAACAAAAGGAACGAAAACAGGGTATCCAACGAGGAAAATCTAAATAAACAACGGCGGGCAGTAGACAAAGCGCCGGGCGAAGAAAGAGAAAAAGGCGAACAGCTTACAAACGAGGATTTGAAAGGAAAAAAGGTTGATGCAAATCCCGAACTAAGAGAAGAACAGCCAATCAGGCAATTGCCTTAAGCGCCCTTGATAAAATCCGTCACGAAATATCCTATTAGCTTCCCGGTCGTTTCACTTCTCCGGCCATCTTCAAGCTGTGAGGCGCCCTCACAAATATGGAGGTAAGCCACTTTGCATTTGTCTGAAGTATAGCTAAGATACTGCCGTGCATGCAGCACAGAAATTCCGGAAGGAGTAATCGCGCTCGACAATACATTTTCCACACAGTCGAGGTCGAGTTCAATTCCCGTGTAATTGTCGCTCACAAAATCAACGGCATGTGCAAGCGCCTGCGCGAAATTTCTCTTCTCTCTTATAAATATGTCTTCATAGGAAATGAAATCAATAAACGGATTATTCATGATATCGAGATAAACATTCTGCGGCGTGTGATTTTCATGCAGCCCTAACACAAAATATTTCAACAGGTATCCATCTTCTTCAGCGTACCTGAATCCGTTTCCACTATGCCGGCCTTCAACGGGCCTGAAGTCGGTATGCGCATCGAGGTTGATGCAATTGATTTGCGCGAGCGGTATTCTTCCGAGTTTATGCAATCCTTTCGATGTTCCCTTTATCAAGGGGTAAGCGTTGTTGTGTCCACCGCCAATAGCGATAGGAATTTTTCCTGCATTTGTAATAATCCGCGCCAATTGCTCCACTGCGTCATCAATCGTAACAACGGCATGCCTGTAAGCGTCGGACTTTTCCTCTACATCAGCTGCATTCTGCTCGATCAGCATTTTCATCTCTTTAAAATCAAAATGACCGAGCATCAGCACTTCATCGCCAGAGAAAAAATCATTGCTTTGAATATTTAAAAATGCAGAAAGGAAAGGCTCCCAGGCGGTGTCGGCTCCGCCCAATCCCATGTTCGCCCGGATGCCTATGTCTTCCGGAATGCCGAACAACACATAAGGCGACGTGGAATTTTCGATAGATTGGGCGATGTTGTTTTTATCTTCTGCCACATGAACGCACTCCCCTACCCTTGTTACAAAACGACGCATCTTTGTATAGGCCATTACATCGCTCCTGGAATAAACATTAAAATATTTCATCTCTAAATGTAAAAAAACAAAACTGTTTTAAATTGCTGAACGGGTCGCTATAATTCGAGCCGTCTGAGGAGCTGAACTTTTTATGCGGGTATTAGACCTTACCATTGCCATTCCAACAAGGAATGAAGATAAAAATCTCGAAACGTGCCAAGGCGGCTATCCTTTAAAGAAGCTGGCATTGTTCCGGGTAAGCTCAGGTGAGTATGAACAAATTGATGAGAATTACTGGAGCCCGCTTGACATGGAGGTGCATGAGCATCCATGCCTGCATGAACCTATCGGTGAACACGTGGCTTGGTGTTAGCTATTCTGAAAATGTCTTATTTCACGCACGTGTATGCAAAGATCAAAGAGAAGTCGATTTCGCAGAAGAAATGAAATTTAAATGTTTCGGTTTGAAATTTCTTAACGTTCCTCATTCATACATAGTGTAACTCTCCTTTGATCATTACCTGTTCAATGTGATTGGAAGAAAATGAGTAAGGCAGATACGCGAGAGAAGGGATATTCTTTGTTATGATAAGGTCTGCTTTTTTGCCGCGCGCAATACTACCTGTCTGGTTTTGCAATTCGAGCGCGCAGGCTCCATTAAATGTAGCGGCGTTTATCGCCTCTTCAGGAAGCATTTTCATACCTATACATGCCAGCGAAACGACAAAGTTCATATTATATCCAGGAGAAGAGCCTGGATTGCAATCGGTCGCTAATGCTACAGCACAGCCCCTGTCAATCAACGTACGGGCGGGCGGATATGGCATCCTTAAAAACATAGCCGCCGTGGGTAGCAAAGTGCCAATTGTTTTTGATCCGCAAAGAGCATTAATCGCATCATCATTCATCACTTCAAGATGATCAACAGACAGCGCATTCAATTTAACAGCTGACTGAACGGCGCCAGACGCGCTTAATTGATTTGCATGAATTTTTGCTTTCAACCCCCGCGCCATCCCAGCCTTGCAGATACGTTCCGTTTCATCAACACTAAAAAACCCTTTTTCACAAAACACGTCAATATAATCAGCAAGTTTTTCTTTGGCAACAGCAGGAATCATCTGCTCGATGATAAGAGAAATATACCCTTCCCGGTTTGCGGAATACAACGACGGTACCGCGTGGGCGCCCAAAAAAGTTGACCTGATCGTAACCCGTGTGCGTTCTTTTAGTTTTTTGATCACGCGAAGCATCTTCAACTCACCTTCCAACGTTAACCCATACCCGCTTTTTATTTCAATATTCGCTGTGCCCATGCGCATCACATCTTTCAGGCGGTTATACGTTTCTATAAACAGCTGCTCTTCCGTGGTTTCATTCAACTTACTCGCAGAATTCAGGATGCCTCCTCCTTTGGCTGCTATCTCCGCGTAGGTGAGTCCGCGGATCTTGTCAACAAATTCCCCTTCCCTGCTTCCCGCATACACGAGATGTGTATGACTATCGCACCACGCTGGCAAAACCATCTTGCCGTGTGCATTAACCTGGCCGGAAGGAATTTTGCTTTTATCCAAATCCTCCATTCTTCCGAACCCCGCGATATCTTCCCCTTCTATGACGAGGTAAGCATTTTTAATACTATTTATACGTGCAAGCTCCGCGCCTCTCAACGGCGATGTTGCATCTGAAATACCAGCCAGCTCTTTAATATTTAAAATGATTGTCGACGGCATTACTTAAGTCTGTCCCTGATATTTAGATTGTATTTACGGGCAGTATCTTTTGCAATATCATAGCCCGCATCAGCATGTCGGATTACCCCGATACCCGGGTCGTTTCTCAGCACTTTTCTTAAACGCTCCGCAGCCTCATCAGATCCATCGGCCACAATTACCATACCTGCATGAATACTGTAACCCATACCGACACCACCTCCATGATGAAGGCTCACCCAACTTGCACCGGCAGCGGTATTGACTAAAGCATTTAATATGGGCCAGTCGGCCACCGCGTCGCTTCCGTCGAGCATTGCTTCTGTTTCGCGGTTTGGAGAAGCCACAGAACCGGTATCGAGATGATCCCTGCCGATTACAATCGGCGCTTTGATCTTCCCTTCTTTAACCAGCTGATTAAATGCAAGGCCCGCTTTTTCTCTTTGTCCCTGTCCCAGCCAGCATATACGAGCCGGCAAACCCTGGAACGCGATCTTTTCTTTCGCAAGTTTCAACCACTGGAGGAGCGATTGCTCCTCGGGAAATAATTTCGCAATAGTTTCATCGGTTACAGCTATATCGTCCGGATCGCCACTTAATGCTGCCCAGCGAAATGGTCCCTTTCCCTCACAGAATAACGGTCTTATATATGCGGGAACAAAACCCGGGAAGCCGAACGCGTTTTTTAATCCCCGTTCTGCTGCCCGTGCGCGGATGTTGTTGCCGTAGTCGAATGTGATCGCGCCCTTCTTCATAAGGTCGAGCATGAGTTGTACGTGGCGGTACATGGAATTGCCTGCAAGTTCGAGGTATTTCGACGGATTTGTTTGCCGCAATGCCTTTGCTTCTTCATAAGAAATTTCATGCGGCCAATATCCTGTCAGGGGATCATGAGCAGATGTTTGATCGGTTAGCGTATCAGGAACGATATTTCTTTGATTTAGTCTTTCCAGTAAATGCACTGCGTTACACTCCACACCGATAGACAACGGCTTGTTATTTTGCTTCGCTTCAAGAGCTTTATCAATTGCTTCGTCAATATCTTTTATGAACAGGTCAAGATATTTCGTTTCCAATCTTTTTTCAATTCTCCACTTTTCTACTTCTGCCGCGAGGCAAACGCCTTCGTTCATTGTGATGGCCAGTGGTTGTGCGCCGCCCATCCCTCCGAGTCCGGCGGTAACGTTCAGTTTGCCTTTTAAATTCGATTGGAAATGTTTACGCGCAAGTGCGGCGTATGTTTCGTAGGTGCCCTGGACTATGCCCTGCGAGCCGATGTATATCCAGGAGCCGGCGGTCATCTGTCCATACATCATCAATCCTTTCTTTTCGAGTTCATCGAAATGTTCCCATGTTGCCCATTTAGGAACGAGTTGCGAATTAGAGATGAGGACCCGCGGCGCGTCTTTGTGTGTTTGGAGCATTGCGACAGGCTTGCCGCTTTGAATAAGTAACGTTTCGTCGTTTTCGAGTTCTTTTAGTGCTTTGACGATGAGTTGAAGTGATTCTTTGTTGCGTGCGGCTTTTCCGCGCCCGCCATATACAATGAGTTCTTCCGGCCTTTCAGCCACTTCGGGATTCAGATTATTCATCAGCATCCTTAGGGCGGCCTCCTGTATCCAGCCTTTGCATTGGAGTGGTTTGTTCATTGGTAGCTTTTCAGAATGTTTACAGGAGGGAAAGTAAACATTTTCCCGATTCCCAATCTTAAAAAAACATTCCCATTTTAGAACTAAACGAAGGTTTAAAATACGATGAAACCCGCGTCCAGAGCGGGTTTTGGCATTTGGCACGCGAATGGATAATCATTGTCAGGTTTTTCATAGGATATTGGATTTAAAATACGGCCTGGATTTCTATCCGGGCCTTTTTTTCCAAAAGCCACTACCAAAAATAAAAACGCAATGAAACTTAATTCGTACCCTCAATATGTTTCGCGGCCTACCAGGTTCAAATTTGTAATCTGGCTAATGCTAATCGCAGCCTTTTTCTTTGCTTCATGCGCATCAGTTACTCCATACCAGGCAGCGAATAAGCATTACAGCAAGTGCCGGCCCGTGCGCTGAGTGTGCCGATCCCTCGCGGAGTTTATCCTGACGAAGGAAGGGCTCGGGATGACTGGCAGATGTTGTTCTGTTTAGATAATCATTACAATCCCTGCGTCGCCTGCATGCTCTCCGACTCTCCCTTCATATTTTTTCTCTTGAACAACGACATATCCATCTGCCCGAATCTAAACGAAAAATTCAAACGCACCATCGGCGCATCATTTAACCGGTAACTGTTCTGTATAAAATACGGACTCTCCGAATACTGATCAAAACGACGCGAACGGAAGATATCACTGAAGTTGAGCGTAACAGATGCCGCATTATTTTTCAGGAAACTTTTTTGTACCGCCACATCTACTCCATAGTTAGATCTGATGTAACCCTGCGCAGCACTCTGCGGACCACCACCAAATCCACCTCCGCCAAAAAATCCGCCTCCCTGGTTGATCGGAAGATTTGTTTTAGACTGATAGGTTCCCGATAATTGGATCTTAAAATTTGAAGGTAGTTTGAATGTGTTATTCACTTTTGCGAACCAGCTCCATATCGCGTCCTGCGAAGCCCCCTCAATATTATCAGCATTTATCTTCGAATTATAAATATTAACGTTACCATTCGCATCCCACCACTTTGTAAATGTATTCTGCGATGTCAGCTCGAGCCCAACCGAACGGCTTGAATTCGCATTGATATACGTAGCGATCGGCCGCTTCACATCGGCTGTACCGATGGTGTCGATGAACCTTGTAATAAGATCCGTGGAATACTTATAGTATACCGACGCAAGAAAAGTATTGTTGCCGCTATACGTTTTAGAATACGAGGCTTCAATCGAATTGATAAATTCAGGTTTCAAACCGGCATTACCGCGCGACCAGTTCAACTGGTCCGTTGAATCAATGAAAGGAATTAACTGCAGAAAAAACGGACGATTAATCCGTCGCGTATAACTTAACTGCAGTTCCTGTTTATGTTCGAGCTTCTGACTAAAAAATACAGAAGGGAACAGGCTTACCGGGTAATTGTTGTTGAATGTTTGTTTGGTGTCTGTCAACTCACCTTCATAGTCGG
Organism: Chitinophagaceae bacterium; assembly: GCA_016786745.1. Lineage (GTDB taxonomy): Bacteria > Bacteroidota > Bacteroidia > Chitinophagales > Chitinophagaceae > Flavitalea. The sequence continues at coordinate 50,215 of JAEUVS010000006.1, forward strand.
ATCTTTCCGCACGCAATCCTATTTTATAGCCAAAATTTTTGATGTTATCAGATAACGAAAGATACGCGGCATAAACGTTGTCGGTGTTTCTATAATTGCTGGACGCGGAAGGTACGAGACTGAACTCTTCCGTCGTAAAATCATAGAAGTAATTGCCCTGTGCATTTGTTTGTTTGCGAAGCTGGGCTCTCACTCCCGCTTCCAGTTTTCCGGCGCTGCGGAATGGCCTTACATAATCTGACTGAACCGTAAGAAAGCTCATCGTTCCATCGCCAAGTATTTGTTGTCTCGAAATACCTGTCTGGTTTCCACCTTTTGCAGAATACACGTCGGTGTTATACAAAGCCGAGTTTGAGCCATCTGCGGTGAAATAGTTGAAATCGCCGGTAAGCTCCTCGCCTTTTGTAGGAAACAGGTACTTAAAACCGCCCTGCAAACCATATGCGGTAAACTCGCGTTTATTCGTTGCATTGCGTTCGCTATAACTCACGTATCCGCCATCATCGTACACACTGTCTGTTGTAAGGAAATCATGCGGACTGAATTTTCCATTCACCCGCATACCGCTCAACGACAATGTCGTTCTGTTCGTTGCGAAGTAGTCAACTCCAACACGACCGAATATGAATGCATTGTTCATCTTCGTAGTATTGTCCTGGTTAACGAGCAGGTTCGGCGACGACAACAGGTTGCGGATATCCGTGCTGCCGGTGTTGCGATTTTTCATCTTGTTTCCGAAGGCGCTGGCCGAAAAATTTATTTTATCCTGCCTGAAACTAAAATTAGCGCCGCCATTCATACCGCCACGCTTGTCAACGCCAGCGTTTATCATACCGTTATAGCCGCTCTTTTTGTTTTTCTTCAGAACGATATTCAGGATACCTGCGTTACCACCCGAGGCATCGTACCTGGCAGACGGGTTGGTGATCACTTCCACACTTTCAATAGCGTCGGCCGGTATCTGGTCGAGGGATAAAGTGGTGGGTCTTCCATCGATGTATACCTGTGGCGAAGCGTTCCTGAGCGTTACGTTACCGTCAATATCCACATTCACGGAAGGAACATTCTTCATTACATCAACGGCTGTACCTCCTGCGCTGACGATATTCTGGTCTACGCTGAAAACTTTTTTATCTATATCCATTCTCAGCTTCGGGTTCGACGAAGTAACCACTACAGCGCTGAGCTGCTGAACATCCGTTTCCATATTCAGCCTGCCGAGGTCCAGGTCGAATACAGGGGGAGTGAATTTTACGTTCCTGTCCTGGGGTTTATAACCCGTAGCGGTGATGCTTACCTTGAAATTCCCGGCAATGGGGAGATCTTCCATGTTAAAATCACCATTTGCCTGTGTGTTTACTCCTCTTAATAAAACGTCCTTTGGCTTTTTGGTAACAGTGTCCATCCTGGTTTGCAACAGTAAAACAGATGCTTCCTGGATGCCTTTCCCGGTACTGTCAACGATTTTTCCGTAAATCCTGCCGATCGAAGGCGGCATTGCCCGGTTGGGCGCTCCTGGTTGAGCTTGAGCCGGGGTGATAAAACCAACAATTACCATAGCCAGGAACAGGACAAATCTTTTCATCTTCTTTATTTATAGGGCACAAAAGTAGCCGCGATCGGGAATAAACCGCGGCTAAATGCGACGACTGGTTAAAATGAAGCGACGAAATCCCCCCGGCAGGTGTCCACGTAGATGAAATCCGCCTGTTCGTCGCATACCTAAATCCTTTTATATATAAATATTTTACTTTGCCGGCCATGAAAATGAGGTTTATTCCGCGAAGGTGGATAGCGATATTCTTACATGTGGCACTGTGGTCGCTATTTATCTTCTATCCATATATCATCAGGCATTCTTTTGGTAACCCGAATGCGGAAAGCGCGAGACTTACACACTTCGAAATTCACAACTTCATCAATAATGTCACGTGGATCATTCTCTTTTATGTGAATGCGTTTGTACTGATGCCTCTTTATTTCAACAAAAAGAAATACAGGCAGTATACGCTTGTAATCTTTGTTGCCCTTGTGGTGTTGTCGTTTGTGAACTGGCTAACATTCAGGTTGCTGCTTCCACAGTCTCAATTCAAATTGATAGGTCTGCTGATGTTCTACCTTATTCCTACATGCTTCATTCTTTTATGGAGCATAGCTTACCGCATACTGGTAGACAGGTTCAGGGAAGATAAAAGCAAAGCGGAAAAACAGGCAGAAAATCTCACCACCGAGCTTGCATTTCTACGGTCGCAGGTGAGCCCGCATTTCATGTTCAATGTAATGAACAACATGGTGGCGCTCGCACGTAAGAAGTCGGAATTGCTCGAGCCGTCGCTCATAAAATTATCTTCGCTACTTCGGTATATGCTTTATGAAACCGATGAAGAGAAAGTGTCGTTGCAGAAGGAAATCGAATATCTGCAAAGTTATATTGCGCTGCAGAAGCAGCGGTTTGCCGAAAATGTGCTGATTAATGTGTCGCTCGATAGCATAGATGGTAACCTCCAGATTCACCCTATGCTGCTGATTCCTTTCGTTGAAAACGCTTTCAAGCATGGTAGCGGAATGTTTACACCTGAAATAAATGTTGATCTGAAAACGAACGATGGCAGATTGTTCCTGGAGGTAAGCAACTGGTATGCGGAAAATGGTGAAGTTAAAGACAAATCTTCCGGAATAGGGTTGGTGAACGTTACGAGAAGATTAAATTTACTTTATGGCGCTAACCATAAATTGGATATCAGCAGGAACGCAAACAGGTTTACAGTTAAACTGGAAATAGTGTTGGTATGATCAACTGCATCGCAATAGATGATGAACCGTTGGCGCTGGAGCTGCTGGAAGATAATATCCGCCAGGTGCCGTATCTGAACCTGGTGGACAAATTTTCTAATGCGATCGATGCATTACGATTACTGAAAGAGACGAGTATCGATCTTGTTTTTCTTGATATACAGATGCCTGGGTTAACAGGGTTACAATTCATACAAAGTTTAACGACGCGGCCCATGTTTATCCTTGTAACGGCTTATGAAAAATTTGCCCTGGAGGGGTTTAACCTGAATGTGGTTGATTATCTCGTGAAGCCGGTTTCGCTGGATCGTTTTATTCGAGCCTGCAACAAAGCGCAGGAGTTATATGAGTTAAGAAAAGGTGGTGACACTGGTGATGGAGAAAAAAAGTATGAGGGGGATTATTTTTTTATCAATGTTGATTACAGTCTTGTAAAAGTGATGTATTCAAACATCATTTACATAGAGGGCCTGAAAGATTACACCAAAATTTATTTGAGTGATAATTCAAAGCCTGTTGTTGCGCGGTTGAGTATGAAATCGCTTGAAGATGAGCTGCCGGATGCTATGTTTTTAAGAATTCACAAATCGTATATTATTTCGAAAAACTTTATTGCGTCTGTAAAGAAAAGTTCCGTTCTGCTGAGTAACAAAACCGAACTGCCCGTCGGCGACAACTACAAGGAACGCATCGAACAGATGGTTCGCAGGAAGAAATTTGATTGAACTGGTCATTTTGGAGCCTTCCTGAAAAATCGGAAATTCAAAAATTAAATCTTCCGGGCACACAGATAACGCACCTGCCCCGGGTAAATATTGCCTTTAAAAAATATAGTTCCAAAAAAACTTTTCACCCGTCGCCCGGCGATAAATTCGCTGCTTCTTCTACTCAAAATCAATCGAATGTTTGTACTTCACTTCAAAGACATCGACCGAACAAAACTCAATATTGCCGGCGGCAAAGGCGCGAATCTCGGTGAGCTCACAAAAATAGATGGACTCGAGGTGCCGGATGGTTTTTGTATCTCCACTGAGGCATTTGAGCAGGTAATCGAAGCAACGCCACAGGTTCAGGGATTCCTTGAAGAATTGTCGCAACTGAAGTGGGAGAACCGAAAACGGATTGCGGAACTTAGCGCATCATTCCGCCGTGTCATCGAAGAAAGTGAGATTCCCGGGAATATACGCGAAGAAATTTTGCTGCACCTGGATGAAAAAACTGCATACGCGGTACGATCCAGCGCCACCGCAGAAGATTTACCCACAGCTTCATTTGCGGGCCAGCAGGACACGTTCCTCAACATTATCGGGAAACAATCCGTCCTGGAACATATCAGCAAATGCTGGGCATCACTGTTTACAGAAAGAGCCATCATCTATCGCATGCAAAACGGCTTCGATCATCGCAGGGTGAGCCTGGCGGTAATCATCCAGGAAATGGTGTTCCCCCAGGTAGCGGGGATAATGTTCACTGCGGATCCCATTACTTCAAACAGAAAAGTGCTGTCGATTGACGCGAGCTTCGGGTTAGGTGAAGCTTTGGTTTCGGGTCGTGTGAATCCGGATGTTTACAAAGTGCGTGATGGCATTATCATAGATAAAAAAATATCCTCGAAAAAGTTCGCGATAAATCCGTCACAAAGTGGCGGTACAAAAGAGCACAACATAGAGCCTGACAAACAAAATCAACAGGCGCTCGCCGACAACAAAATTGTAGAACTGGAACAAACCGGCAGAAGGATAGAGCAGCATTTTGGAAAACCGCAGGATATAGAATGGTGCCTGGTCGGTGATGTATTTTATGTCGTCCAAAGCCGCCCGGTTACAACCCTTTTTCCGATAGCCGAAATCGCTGACGATGATTATCATGTATTTGTTTCTGTTGGCCACCAGCAGATGATGACGGATGCGATAAAACCGCTTGGAGCATCGTTCTGGCAACTAACAGCCCGGCGACCCATGTACAGCGCCGGCGGAAGATTGTTTGTAGATATTGCAGGCGAACTTGCTTCACCTGAAAAACGGAATATTCTCATCAATGTTCTTGGAAATGCTGATCCTCTTTTGAAAGACGCATTAAGCACCATAGTTGAACGCGGAGATTTTAAAACATCAACAGAAAAAACACATCCGCTTCCTGATTTCAAAGCGCAGATTGAATATGATCCATCCATCGTTCCCCGCCTGGTAAAAAACAGCAAGGAGTCAATTGAAGTATTGGAAAAAAATATCCGGCAGAAGTCAGGCCCGGCATTGCCCGACTTTATTCTGGAAGATTTTAACCAGATCACAACGACCGTATCTCATCCTGAAAGTTTCGCTGTAATCATGACTTTCATGAATGCATCTTCATGGATCAACGAAAAAATGATGGAATGGTTAGGCGAGAAAAATGCGGTCGACATGATTTCTAAGTCTGTTCCCGGTAACGTCACTTCGGAGATGGGTCGCGATTTGTTAGATGTGGCAGATGTTGTTCGTCGTTATTCACAGGTTGTTGAATATTTAGAAAATGTAGAAGATGAAGATTTCCTGGAGGAACTGCCAAACCTCCACGGGGGCAAAGAAACACGCGATGCTATCCTGTCTTTCCTCGAAAAATACGGAATGCGGTGCGCAGGTGAAATTGATATTACTAAAACCCGGTGGAGCGAAAAGCCATCTATCCTTATTCCTACGATTCTCAGGAACGTTAAAAATTTCGAACCAGGCGCCAGTAAACAAAAATTTGAACAGGGACTGCGGGAAGCATTATCGAAAGAAGCCGAACTACTGGAACGCCTGAGACATTTGCCCAATGGCGATCAGAAGGCCATGGAAACAAAAAAGATGATCGACCTTGTCAGAAACTTCGCCGGCTACCGGGAATACGCGAAATACCATATTGTGACGCGTTATTTCATTTATAAGAAAGCATTGCTCAAAGAAGCCGAACAACTGGTGAACGCAGGAACTATCCGCGAAAAGGAAGATATCTTTTACCTCACATTCGAAGAACTGCGCGACCTTATCCGCACAAAGAAGCCAGACTACACAATCATAGAAAAACGCAAAGGAGATTATATAATTTTCGAAAAACTCACACCACCCCGGCTAATTACCTCCGACGGAGAAATTATTACCGGTAGGTATAAACGCGAAAACCTGCCGGCGAATGCAATCGCAGGCCTGCCTGTTTCCTCGGGAATAGTCGAAGGTAGTGCCCGCGTTATCCTCAATATGGAAGACGCTGACACAGCCGGGGGCGACATACTGGTAACCCCATTCACCGATCCAAGTTGGACGCCGTTATTCGTCTCTATCAAAGGGCTGGTAACTGAAGTTGGCGGATTAATGACCCATGGCGCCGTAATCGCAAGAGAATACGGGCTGCCAGCAGTTGTGGGAGTGGAAAATGCAACGACCCTGATAAAAGACGGGCAACGTATTCGCATAAATGGAACGGACGGGTATATTGAGTTTATTGACTAGCTTTCTCCTACTTTCGTGGTGCTTAAACTTTTTATGCTCGACATCGTTATTGAAGCCAGGAGCGCAGCCATCAGTGCCGCAGTTAAAGTAAAACGCATTCTTCCATTTCGTTTGCGCAGGATGGTGGGACCTTTCATCTTCCTCGACCATGCAGGACCCATAGAAAACGCACCCGCACGGCCATCCGACCTGGATGTTCTTCCGCATCCTCATATCGGTCTTTCAACAGTCAGTTATTTGTTTGGTGGACAGGTAACACATCGCGACAGCCTCGGGGTAGAACAAATTATCCGGCCCGGTGAAGTAAACTGGATGACCGCGGGCAAAGGCATTGCACATTCAGAAAGGTTCGAAGATCCTTCAGCGCTTGCCGGCGGACTGGAGATGATTCAAACATGGGTCGCGCTCCCTGAAAAAGAGGAAGAAGCAGCTCCTTCTTTCAATAATTACAAACCTGAACAGCTGCCTGTATTCACAGACAAAGGTGTCTGGATGCGATTGATAGCCGGCGACGCATATGGACTAAGGAATAATGTAAAAACACTTTCACCACTATTTTACCTGCACGTCGTTTTGAAAAAGGGCGCAACTTTCGGTCTTCCGAAAGAACACTCCGAAAGGGGCCTTTACATTGTAAAAGGCATGATAGAAGTTGGTGGAACAAAGTACGATGCCGAAAAAATGCTCGTATTCACCAAAGGTGTCGACCCATTACTTACTGCAGTAGAAGATACCACGTTGTTATTGCTGGGTGGCGAGCCATTAGGTGACCGTTTTATCTGGTGGAACTTTGTTTCATCGCGCAGCGAACGTATTGAACAGGCAAAAGAAGATTGGAAACAGGGACGGATCATATTGCCACCCAACGATAATAAAGAATTTATTCCACTCCCCGACGATAATTCAAAACCCGCTGGTGGCGCACCAAAGCCCGAACCGCTGTCGTAAATTGTTCCCTTATGTCAGTATTTGAAAAGCAGGCTTCCATACGTTGGGCCGACCTCGATCCGAATTTCCATCTTCGTCATAGTGTTTACTACGACCTGGCTGCGGAACAGCGTGTCGAGCTACTTGAATTGAACGGACTCACGCTTCATTACATGAAAGAGAATCATATCGGTCCGATTATCTTCAGGGAGGAATGTATCTTCAGAAGGGAAATAAAATCAGGCGACCCAGTGATGATGAGCGTTCGCGTAGCGAAAATGAAACCGGATGCATCGAAGTGGACGATCCGTCATATTTTTTCAGGACCGAATGATAAGTTACTCGCGACCCTTACTGTTGAAGGATCGTGGATGGATACAAAACTCCGCAAACTCGCCTCTCCTATTCCTCAACTAATCACAGAAGTATTCTCGAAATTTCCAACGACGGAAGATTTTACGTTGATATAGCGCTATCCGAAGTTTTCTTTTTATACTTCAGCGCAAATATTACATTCAGCGAATTGACAAGAAATGAAAATCCGTTTGTGAAAATAATCGGCGGATCATTCTTCAATAGGCCATACCATATCCAGCACGCGAGGCCAACCAGTAACACAATGAGCATTGCCAGCGAAATATTTTCGCTGTTCTTTTCCTGAATTAATTTAATCAACTGGGGTAGCATTGAAACACCTGTACAAACGCCGGCTGCTATTCCTATAAGTTGCGAATACTGTTCCATAGGCTAAACAAAGCAGTGTAGCAATTAAAATTTTTATGCCAATGGCCCCTCACGCTCGCTTCGCTCGGTTCGGGATGACGTCAGGGTCGTTACTGTCATCCCGAACCCCTGCCGAAGGCAGGGTGTGAGGGATCAGCCGGGAAGCAAAATTTCAAACTGAGACACTACCAAAAATTTTAAGTTTGCGACTTCAACTATTTATCATGAACTGGATTATCCTGATTATAGCCGGGCTCTTTGAAGTGGCATTCGCATCGTGTTTAGGCAAAGCGAAACAAAGCAGCGGAAACGAAGCAGTGATGTGGTACGCAGGATTCGTTGTATCGCTGGCGATAAGTATGATCCTGCTGGTAAAAGCGTCACAAACATTACCGATGGGAACGTCATATGCCGTATGGACGGGCATTGGCGCCGTTGGTACCGTGCTTATGGGAATTCTGTTTTTTAAGGAACCGGCTGATTTCTGGAGAATATTTTTTATCTGTACGCTGATCTCCTCGATCATCGGTTTGAAAGCCGTGTCGTAAATCACACGACTTTTTCAATAATTTTTCCTGTTTGTTTATTTTTCAGGATGAGTTTTTTCTCGCCGTAGTGGGTGACTTCTTCTTTTACCAGGTAATGATCTTTGTCGTATTCTGTGAGGTTGCTCACTTTCGACACACCTGTTTTGCCTCTCCATATTTCAAGGTTCACCGGCTCCCATTTTTTTGATGCAGCTGATTTATACGCGGCATCCATGATAACGTTGCAGAAATATCCGTCGTAGAAAGTTTCACGCGGTTGGCGGCCCTCTTCAAAGCTTCTGAACATGTCGGTGAACATGTGATTGTAACCGAGATCATTTACCTCGTCACCCACTGGAAACAGCCATCCGGCGTTGCTTTCTGCCTTTTCTGCAACATATGCCGTTCCCTTGCCAGTGCTAAACATTTCAAAGCCTGTACGAAGGAAGTTGTTTACCCATATCGTTCCTTCTGTGCCCATTACTTCTTCACGCAGGTCCATTCCTCCCCTGAATATCCAGCTTACTTCAAATTGTGCGATAGCGCCGTTTTCATATTTGATAAGTGCGATTGCATGGTCTTCCGCTTCTATCGGTTTTACCTGTGTATCGGCCCAGCACATTACTTCGACAGGTTTGATATCTTTTCCAATATAACTTCTTGTGATTTCTATGCAATGGCAACCGAGATCAAGTATGCAACCACCGCCTGCGTATTCTTTGTTCCAGAACCAGTCGCTGTGCGGGCCGGGATGCGCTTCGCGGGATTTTGCCCATAACACACGGCCTATTGCGCCGTTTTCTACCTCCTTTATGGCTTTCAGGCATTTTGGTGAATACACAAGATCCTCGAGATAACCGTTGAAGATTCCTGCTTTTTCTACCGCTTCAAGCATTCGTTTGGCCTCGGCTGCGTTACGTGCAAGTGGCTTGGTGCTGATTACTGCTTTTTTATGTTTGCAGCATAGCATTACTGCTTCTTCGTGCAGGTTGTTTGGAAGAGCGATACAAACGATGGTTACTTCCGGGTTGGAAATGGATTCCTCCATGTTCGTGGTGAAATGGGGAACGTTATAGTCTCCTGCGAATTTTTTTGCGCTTTCTTCTTTTCTTGAATAGATGCTTACGATTTTATCTTTGCTTCTTTGGCCCTGCAAGGAGTCTGCGTAAAATCGTCCGATGAAACCGGAACCCAGCATTGCGATCTTCTGCATAGTATGATGTTATATTTTTATTCTTTTATTTTTTATTTTTCTATTTCTTTTCTGCGATTGTTGTCGTTTTTTTCTCTCTAAAAAATAAAATAAACAAAATCAACACTCCAATCGCTATATAAGCCGGCACCGACCAAATCTTCAACCAATCATGATTTCCATCGGAAATTTTATAGTAATCGGCTACAAATCCTGAAAACCACGTACCGATAAACATACCCACTCCATATGTCGCAAACGTAAAAAGTCCCTGCGCTGAATTCTTTATTTTTTCACCTGCTTTCTTTTCAGTGTACATATAACCGGTAACAAAGAAGAAATCATAACAAATACCATGTAAAATAATACCCGCATACAATAGCCATAAATTACTTCCCACATCGCCGTTGCCGAAAGCAAAATACCTCAAAGCCCATGCGCCCATCCCAAGTATCAGCATATTCTTTACTCCAATGCGGTTAAATAAAAACGGGATCGCAAGAATAAACACCGCTTCGGATATTTGTCCGAAGATCATTTTACCCGCAGCATCTTCCATTCCTTTTTCCACTAAAAACAAGTTCGCAAAGCCGTAGTAAAACGCGAGCGGAATACAAATTAAAATCGCTGAGATAAAAAATACCAGGTAAGATTTATTTTTGAAAAGAACGATTGCTTCGGCCCCAATTGACTTCCCGAATGAAGCAGATTCCGCAGTTTTTGCCTTCGGTGGAGTGTTAGGTAGTGAAAAACTATACAAACCATATATCGCCGAAACAACGGCCGCAAGCATAAAAGTGTTTGGTGTTTTTTCCCAGCCGGTCTGCCCGATCAGGAAGCCCGCCGCTATCCATCCAAGCGTTCCAAATACCCTGATACCGGGAAACTGTTTTCCGGGGTCGGTCATCTGGCTGAACGCAACGTTATTCGACAACGCGATTGTGGGCATGTATAAAAGTGAATACAGCATGATGATCCAATAGAATAATGTGTTGTCGGAAATCTGTATAGCCAGGTATAAAAGCACCGCACCAACGAGATGTAGGGCCCCCATCAGCTTCTGCGCCGAAAAATACCGGTCGGCTATCATACCCACAAAAAAAGGCGAAATCATAGTCGCGATAGCGAGCGCGCTGTATGCGGCACCAATCTGGATATCGGACGATTGCAGGTGTACCGACATGTAAGTACCCATGGTAACATACCATGCGCCCCACACGAAATATTCAAGAAACATCATTATGGAAAGCTGCGCACCCGTTTTTGCATTCATAGTGAAAGTTTATATGGTTTTCAAATATACGGTTTCACTATTCAGCTTTGAACTTTTAGTGTTCATCAAACTTCCTTTATTTTTGACCCTCATGAGCGCAATATTTAATTATGGCAGCGGCCATCTTACCTCTTCCACCGCTCTCGCTATCGCCAATGGAACCACGCGTGGCGTACTGTCGCCGGAAACGGTCGCGGCCGTCAACCAAAACCAGCAGCATGTAAGAGATATCGTTTCATCGGGGCGGACAGTGTACGGCGTAAACACAGGTTTTGGCGCACTTGCCACTACCATTATTTCTGAAGACGATACCCGCCTTCTTCAATATAAAATTCTCCAGAGTCATAGTGTTGGTGTGGGCGAACCGGTTTCGCAGGAACTTGCCAAACTAATGCTCATCACGAAAGTTCATTCACTTGCGCAGGGCTATTCCGGTATTCAGCTGTCGACACTCGAGCGGATCACCTGGCATATTGTAAACAATGTAATACCTGTTGTTCCTGAAAAAGGTTCGGTGGGCGCCTCCGGCGATCTCGCGCCACTGGCACACCTGTTCCTTCCGCTGGTTGGACTCGGAGAAGTATATTACAGGGGAGAGCGTATGCACGCCGCAAAGATGTTTCAGAAAGAGAATCTTCAACCGCTTTCGCTTGGTCCGAAAGAAGGGCTCGCTCTTATCAACGGCACGCAGTTTATTCTTTCTTTTGCGGTGAAGGCGGTGCAGCAACTCCATAATTGCCTTGAAGCGGCCGACATCATCGGCGCAATGAGTCTCGAGGCGCTTACTGGCACACAGGCTCCCTTCAGCGAAAAACTTCATAGTCTTAGACCTTTCGCGGGTAATAGACTGGTCGCTCAACGGCTTCGACTTATCCTGAAGGGTTCCGATATCATGCAGAGCCACATCGACTGCGGTCGCGTTCAGGATCCTTACTCATTGCGATGCATGCCACAGGTACATGGTGCATCCCGCAATGCCTGGATGCACCTGAAAGAACTTACGGAAACGGAATTAAATTCGGTAACCGATAACCCCGTTATTTTTTCCGCCGACGATACGGTGAGTGGTGGGAACTTTCACGGACAGCCACTTGCCCTTCCGCTCGATTATGCCGCGATCGCCGCTTCTGAAGTCGGAAATATTGCCGACCGCCGGTGTTACCTGCTTTTAGAAGGAAAATGGGGATTGCCATTATTGCTGATGAATAATGTTGGCCTGAATAGCGGATTTATGATTCCGCAATACACCACTGCGGCGTTGGTTACCGAAAATAAAACACTTTGTTTTCCGGCTAGTGCAGATAGTATTCCAACCTCATTGGGACAGGAAGATCACGTGAGCATGGGTAGTATCAGCGGAAGAAAATTAAACCGCATCATTGGGAATCTCGAAAATATTCTCGGCATCGAGTTACTTACCGCTTGCCAGGCAATTGAATTCCGTCGGCCTTTAAAGAGCAGTCCGGTCCTTGAATTTGCTCATGAATTTGTGAGGAAACATGTGTCGTTTGCGTCGGAGGACAGGATTTTTGCTGATGATATTATGAAAACAACTTCGTTAATAGCTGGTTTTACGTTTGTGCGTGAGTGTGATAGCCTCGCTAAGGCGAATGGTGTTTTTTTAAATGACGGATTCGACTCATTCACTTATTAAAAAAACTCATCGACGATTCACGATTGACGATTCACGTCTAAAGCTTCATATCAGCAATTATCCCTTTTATCCGGTCGCTGAGTTCCTTTTCTTTCTGTTCAAAATTACCCGCGCTGTCCAGCGTGGTATTCACACTGAAATAAAACTTAATCTTCGGCTCCGTACCGGAAGGACGCGCCGATATCTTTGAGCCATCGGCAAGAATAAACTGCAACACATTCGACTTAGGAAGTTTTATCTCCCACTCCTCTCCCGTCTGCAGGTTCCTGCCCCGTTTCATATCATAGTCGAGCAATTGAACAACAGCGGAACCATTTATTTTCCGGGGAGGATTGTTGCGATACATTTCCATCATCGCAGCAATTTCTTTCTGTCCATTCATTCCCTTTTTCGTGATAGAAATAAGATGTTCCTTATAAAAACCATATTGAACATAAAGATCTATCAGTTTGTCGTACAGCAACCGGCCCTTATCTTTTTCATAAGCGGCCATTTCACACAACACCGCTACAGCAGCAACCGCATCCTTATCACGCAATTTCGATCCCACCATCAAACCATAACTTTCTTCACCACCAATCACATAATTTTCGCTGGCCTCTTTTTCGCGGATCAATTCCGCGATCCATTTAAAACCCGTAAGCACATTGTAGCACTTTACTCCGTTCGCGGCGGCGATTTTATCAATGAGATCGGAAGTTACAATAGTTTTCACCACCATATCGTTCGATCGCGCGATACCTTTTGCTTTCCTTGCCTCTATCATGTAGTTGAATGCAAGCACGGCCGTCTGGTTGCCATTCATCAACACCCAATTCCCGTTTTTATCTTTTACCGCGATACCAACACGGTCGGCGTCGGGATCGGTGCCAAGCAGGATGTCTGCATCAATTTCTTTTGCTTTCTTTAAACCGATTGCCATCGCTTCGCCTTCTTCGGGGTTTGGATAACCAACCGTGGGAAAATTTCCATCTGGAGTGGCCTGTTCCTCTACGATGGTCACATTTTTGAATCCGAACCTTTCGAGAGCTTTTGGAACGAGCGTAATACCGGTTCCATGTATCGGCGTATATACGATTTTCAAATCACTCTGCTTTTCGATGACTTCGGGATACACCGAAAGTGTTTTCAGCATCCTGATGTATTCTTCATCTATATCCCTGCCGATGATCGTGATATTATTTTCACCACCCGACCATTTTACATCATCTACAGATGCTATCTTTTCTACTTCTTTTATCACATTCTTATCGTGCGGCGGAACGAGTTGTCCGCCATCGCTCCAGTAAGCTTTGTAGCCATTATATTCTTTCGGATTGTGCGAAGCGGTAAGCACCACACCACCCTGGCAACCCAGGTACCTGATGGTGAACGAAAGTTCGGGGGTTGGACGAAGCGCCTCAAACAGGAAAACCTTTATGCCGTTTGCGGCCATTACATTCGCGACAATCTCGGCGAACGTGCGGCTGTTGTTCCTGCTGTCGTGCGCCACGGCAACACGTACTACGCCGCCCAGATAAGTTTGCCGCAGGTAATTCGCATAGCCCTGCGTGGCCATACCAACGGTGTATTTGTTCATGCGGTTGGTACCCACGCCCATTATGCCCCTGAGTCCACCCGTACCAAATTCGAGGTTCCTGTAAAACGCGTCCGCAAGTTCGTTTGGATTCTCTTTTTCGAGTGTTTTTATAGTTTGTTTTGTGTCGTCATCGAAATTGCCATTGAGCCATACACTGTAACGTTTCCTTATTGCTTCATCCATAAGTTCAATCGTTTATAATAGCAATATAAATCATTTACCTTTATTGCGAGGTGCTAAAAAGGTTCGTCATACTGCTATCCCTTCAACCCTTTATCCTGGCCGCGTTCGCACAGGATTCGACTTCTTCTCCAACACTAAATACCAAAAAGCTGATCATCGTAACCGGCGCGAATGCCGCGTTCTACACAGGTTCTTTTATTGCGCTTAACAAGGCGTGGTACGACGGCTACGACCGCACCGGTTTTCATTTTTTCGACGACCTGCCCGAGTGGAACCAGATGGATAAGGCCGGTCATGTTTGGACCACCTACCATGTAAGCAGGGCATCGAAGGAGATGTGGGCATGGACAGGTTTAAACCGTAAAACGTCGGCGATACTTGGAGGTGTTAGCGGGATGGTGTACCAGAGTATTATCGAAATCCAGGATGCGTATTCCGCCGCGTGGGGCTTCAGTTGGAGTGATGTAGGTGCGAATGTGACAGGCGCTGGTTTATTTGTGTTGCAGGAACTTGCAGGAACCGGGCAGAATGTGGTGGTGAAGATGACCTACTGGCCAAAAAAATATCCTTCTTCTTTGGTAGACAGAAGAAATGAATTGTTTGGAAAATCGCTGATGGAACGCGTGCTCAAAGATTATAACTCTCAAACTTACTGGCTGAGCGCAAATCTGAAATCATTATTTCCGGATCTCAATGTTCCCTCGTGGCTTAACATAGCAGGAGGCTATGGCGCGGATGGTATGTATGGTGGAAGGACCAATGAATGGGTGGACAAGGAAGGTACGCGTCATGACTATACGGATATTCGCCGCTCGCGGAAGTTTTATTTTTCACCCGATATTGATCTAACCCGGATACCTGTACGAAGTAAGGTGCTTAAAAAAGTTTTTTTTGTGTTGAACGTGATAAAAGTGCCTGCGCCGGCGGTTGTTGTTGAAACCGGGAAAGGGTTGAAGTTTGGGATAAGGTGAGGTTATTTTTTTACGACAGCTATTGCGTATGCCTCTAAGGAAGTATACTGGCTGGTAGCTGTTTCAACAATATTTTTGACACCATTTTTCCAATACACGATAGTTGCGTTACCCTGGTTTATGGGCAGATAGCCGGAAATGTAAACGTCTCCATCTACTACCTTAACGTCTGTCGCAATTCCTTTTTCGAGTGTAAATTTTTGCCCGTTTTTCCAATAGACAGCGGTGTCCAGATCATTGCCGGCTATATATACGTCGGATCCGGATACCGCAAGTCCTCTCGCGTCTCCGAATACTTCTGTCAATTTTGTAAATACACCGTTTTTCCAGTAGCCTGCCCTGGCGTTGCTCGGAACGCTTATTTCCATTCCCGTGACGTACATGTCGTTGCCTGAAAAATAAATTCCGTTGGCGCTGCTGTTAGTAAGGCGATTACCAAGTTCGGTGATCACACCATTTTTCCAGTAGGCCGCTACGTTGTCGATGCCACCTGAAATATAAACGTCGTTATTTTTTACCGCAACTGCGGTACCAATGGTGTTGTATATGATGCAGCTGTTATCGAAAAGTTTTTCGCCATTTTTCCAGCATTGAACGGAGGTATTTTCGCGGCCGACAATATAAATATCCACTTCACTTGAGCCCTTCTGTGAACCATTGTCTTTCTTACAGCTTAAAAATAAAATAGAGGAAGTAAAAAGAAGAAGAAATAGATTTTTCACGGAATAAAGTTTAGGTCTTTGGAAATAACGATTAAAATCGAAATTTATTATGCATTAAGCGCATTTACTACGCATTAATCCACGCATCGCGCTCATCAGGATTAAACTTCCACGGAGCGAAATTGTTCTCAATATTCGAATTCATCGCATTCCATTCAGGAGGCGCATTGCTCTCTTCCATAATCAACGAACGACGAAGCTCAATAATAATTTCAAGCGGGCTAATACTTACAGGGCACTCCTGCACACACGCGTTGCAGGTGGTACACGCGCGCAGCTCCTCTACAGTAATGTAGTTATGCAATAAAGTTTGAGAGTCATCTTTAAATTCGCCGTTCTTTTTAATATTCTTTCTCACATCTTCCATTCTATCACGGGTGTCCATCATGATTTTCCGCGGCGACAATGCTTTACCCGTTTGCGTGGCGGGACATGCGGCGCTGCATCGCCCGCATTCAGTGCAGCTGTACGCATCAAGCAGATTGCGCCAGCTGAGATCAAAAATATCTTTTGCGCCGAATTTGTCCGGTGGCGTTGTATCCGCAGGCGCGAGCTCCGGCTGCATAGCATACAGCACTTCGTTTTGCACCGAAGGCATGTTCCTGATTTCCCCTTTGGGATACAACCGAGTGTAATATGCATTCGGAAACGCGAGAACGATATGCAGGTGCTTTGAATATGGCAAATAATTGAGGAAGACGAATATGCCCACAATATGTAACCACCAGGTGGTGCGCTCCAATGTAACCAGCGCATCATCGCTCATACCTGCGAATAACGGATGCAACCACGATGACACGGCGAAGTTTCCCGTAATGAAATGACCATACGAACTGTTGCCGCGTTGCTGCAGCTCTGTGTCGGCTGCATTCATCGTCAGCAGGAAAGTCATGAGCAAAATTTCCGCGATCAGGATATAATTCGCATCGCTGCGCGGCCACCCGTTAAGATCTTTACTGATAAACCTCCGAATCTTCAAAACGTTTCTTCTCACCAGGAAAATGATGCAGACTATAATCACTCCGAGTGCGAAGAATTCAAAGAAGTTAATAAGAAAAGTGTACAGCCCCCCGATATAAGGCGCAAACAACCTGTGCGATCCAAGGGCCCCATCCAGGATGATTTCAAGCACTTCGATGTTCACGATGAGAAAACCGGCATAAACAACAAAATGCAGCAGCGCCACGAGCGGTTTCCTGAACATTTTCTTTTGTCCGAATGCAAGCAACCAAACGTTTTTCCAGCGCTCACTTTTATTGTCACTGAAATCCTCGTCTTTTCCGAGCCTGATATTTGCCGATATTTCCTTCACCTTCCCTGAAAACAACCAGGTGGCGACCGCCAAAATGAGGATAAAAAGGATCTGTTGCAGGTAATGCATGTACGTGGTATCGTTGGTTTGCTAAGATAATGAAAGGTTTTTCTCATTAATTGGTTTATAAAGGCAGACCTTCTATTTTTGAACAAATTTTTCATAATGGCCAGGAAAGATATACTCGACAGCGAAAGCATTAAAATGAAACTCGAGAGAATGGCCCTCGAGATCATTGAAAACAATCTTGATGAAGAAAGCATCATACTCGTAGGCATCGAGGAAAATGGCAGCGTGATCGCCCGGTCGGTCGAAAAACTTTTGAAAGAATTCAGCTCGCTGAAAGTGCAACTTATCAATCTGCGGCTCGATAAGAAACATCCCGGCGAAATTGTGCTTAGCCAGCAGGTAGATATCACGGGCAGGGTCATCGTTCTTGTGGATGATGTGGCCAATAGCGGAAAAACAATCCTGTATTCACTCAAGCCGTTCCTCGAATTCCATCCCAAAAAAATACAAACACTCGCCCTTGTTGAAAGAACGCATAAAATTTTTCCCGTAAACCTCGATTACAAAGGACTATCAGTGGCCACCACCCTGCAGGAGCATATTTATGTTGAAGTGAAGGGTGAAAATGTTGTCGGCGCGTATATGACCTGACATTCAGATATCTTTTTTCCTGAAAATCTTTATTGTGAGGATGATCGCTGTTACCAGGAAGATCAACCCTATCACAAAGTGCAGAATTTTCTGATTTGTGTTTAACACATCCACCACAAATCTTCCGCCAAGGATAAATACAAGGTTGCCGATAAACGTTCCTAACCCAATCCCCGCGATATAAATATTGTAATGATCGTTCCGGTGCAGTAAAACTCCTTTTGTGAACAGCACAGTGCTCCATCCGAACCAAAAAGGAATCTGCACCGGGTTCACTGCACTCATTATTACACCCAGCCAAAACCGGTGAATGCCGCCAGACAATAACACATTCTTTTTCACTGCCTCGTCGGTCGCCGCCACAAAACTCGACGCTGCAAGCGCCAGGATAATTACGACCGACAGCCATTCGAGCCACCGGAAAAGACTCTTATGCCGCATTACCCAGTTCATTGCCACAAGAGAAACCCGTACGTAGATTATTTCCACCAGCATGCAGCCGATCACAAAATAAATCGCCGGCCTCACACCATCTGTTACCGAGATCTGCATCGCGGCAATATTCAGTGTGCCCAGCGGAAGCGTGCCGAGAAAACTGATGGTTAAACCGGTGATGAGTATGCGAAAAAGTTTCACGAAGATTTTATTAAAACACTAATCTTTCATAAGGAGCAACTTCTTCGATTGCTCTTTATCCTGTCTGAACATCGCCAGGCCTTCACTGGCGGTTAAATATTTATGTCCTCTCTTATGATTCATCCTCGAAATCTTATTTAAGATAAACCAATGCCGCACAATTTCTTTCCACGCAAAGAAAATACTATGCCGGGGATCATAAATATGCGTAGGCTCAGCGCCGGCCCCATTCACTTCGATAACAGAAAATTTTTTACCCTGTTTAAAGTCTTCCCAGTTGTCATATTTTATGTCGAGTCTTCCGAAGTAAAAATCTTTAATGGCCAGGCAGATGTCATTCATGCGTTGTTCGAGCGCAGCATCAACCAAATGCGAGTCGTCGAGGAACTTTGCGCCACGCGCATGATTGCCATAAGGCACAAGTAGTTTTTCTTCACCATTTGTCAGCACGTTCTCCAGATATTCACCATAGATGTTAGCCAGGCTCTCGATCTGCAACCTAAACCTGTCGTTCTTTAATAACAGTTCCCTGATTGTACTTTTTCCATCGCCTGTTACAGTTAAAAACTCCTTTCTTACTATTCCAGATACCCGGCCGGATTTTTCTCCCGGGTACCTGTAATAGAATATGCCCGCTTCGTTTTTATAGGGAATAAACTTTTGAATATGAAAGTCGACGGTGGTTTTTGCAGTGTATGCACGCAGTTCATTTTCGTTTGCCAGCAACACCACCCCTCTCCCACGCCCACCCGTATCAGGCTTTCCGATAAGAGGATAGTCGAACCCATTGCCGCGCAGCTGTTGCGCAACCTTGTCACCACTTTCTCCAACTGTAAAATGCATTGTGGGTGGATAAAGGCGCGGAGGCATAATGTCGTGAATATCTTTTTTTGATTCGGACAGAAACCCGCCATTTTTTATGGAAGGATTAGCAGCAGCAAAAAAGAAAAACGATCTCGTTCTGAAAGCAAGAAAAATCCAGATGGGATAAATCCATGTGTATACAGCGCCGAAGCTCCAATACTCCCAATGAAATAACCTGATAAAAAATGGACGCCTGAGCAAGCGTTGCATGTCATTCATTATTTGCCGGCAATTGACGAATCGAATAACAGTTGTGCTGCGTAACGCTTTTCGTTTTTCAGATCCAGGTAATCCATGTTCAGCCCGCTGCTGTTTATTTCGATTGATGTAATACTTACGGTGAATACTTTGCCACGATTCATTCGCAGGTCGTTGTAACTGTCACCATCACCTGTAAACTGGTGAAAATGCAGAATGTTTTCCTGTGATGGATCACTGTTCTCTTCGAGCCAGTCATCGAACCATTTCTTCCTTTTTGCAATCGTCTGTTTGTCGTACAACGTTGCCGACGACCAGATATGTGGAGCGGCTGCATCCTTTTCATCTATATGTTTCTGTTTTCCATCCCACCGGCATTCATAAAGTTGACTGTTATCGCGAATCATTGCTGTAAACGGTTCAATATTCTGCAGGCTCGTTGATTGAAACGAGCGGAAAGGCGAATATTCATGAATGAGGTCAAGAAGGATAAGTCCCCGGCTTTTCCTGTATGGTGGCGAAGGCGTGTGGGCAACAAATGCTCCGTTCAAAAACACGACGACGTTTCCGTTTTCGTGTGCCGCGATCCAGGTGCCGCCTGCATCTCCGTCTTTCGGATACATCAATTTTCCGGAAGGAGATTTATAAAGAGACGGGGCAATCGCGTCGGTACGCCAGTTCTTTTCATCGCGGTTAGACGTGATGACGAGATGTTCCTTTGAAGGGAGGTATGTTACTGTGCACATTGTTTGCGGTGCTTGACTGTAGACGACGCCACCCCGAATTCCTCAGGGAGAGTAATGTCTGAAACCTCTTTGATACCAACACGGATAAGTGCCATGTGATGGATAGTGTGTTCGAGGTTATAGGCCACCTCACGGAAATAGTTAGTTGAAATTACAATCGGTTCTTCAGAGTGTTCATCGTACGATGCATGCAACACAAGCTCCTTGTCGGGCCTGTTGAGACCGGTGTAAATATTTTGAAGAAGTTGTAATGCGAGATCCCTGTTGGTTTCAATTGTTACGTCACGCTTTCTTTTCTCATAATTTACGCTGCTGTCAGCATAACCGTTTTCGAGACATTGAAACAATTCAATAATATGGCGGACGTGTTGCCCGATAGTATTGTTGCCAAGATTAACACAATGCTGAGTATACTGCGAAGGTGATAATTGTCTGATAGTTTCCGAAAGCTGTACAAATACGTTGTTAACTGCTTGTTGTAAATGCATTGGCTTCTTTTAGTGTTGCAAAATAATATATTTGCATGTATTAAAATAAAAAGAATGGCAGTGCCAGTAATGTCTGAAGTTGTTGCAAATGGCCAGCACCCCGATATATTATTCTGGGTTGGTTGCTCAGGTAGCTTCGATCAGAGGGCGCAAAAGATTACCAGGGCATTTGCTGAAATCTTAACGAAAACCGGAACGTCTTTTGCCATATTGGGAAAAGAAGAAATGTGCAATGGCGATCCTGCGCGGAGAGCGGGCAATGAATTCATGTTCCAAATGATGGCGTATCAGAATATTCAAATTCTGAACAACTATGGCGTGAAGAAAATTGTAACCGCGTGCCCTCATTGTTTCAACATTCTTAAGAACGAGTATCCTCATCTGGGCGGTCATTACGAAGTTATTCATCACTCAACGTTCCTGCAGCAGCTTATTGACGAAGGGAAAATTGTATTAAAAGAAGGTGGTGAATTCAAAGGGAAAAAAATAACGTATCACGACAGCTGCTACCTCGGAAGGGCGAATAACATTTATGAAGCTCCGCGTAAGGTTCTTGAAGCCCTCGATGCCGAACTTCTTGAAATGAAACGATGCCGGAGCAAAGGATTCTGTTGCGGAGCAGGCGGTGCACAAATGTTTAAAGAAGAAGAAAAAGGAAATAAGCGAATCAACATCGAACGTACCGAAGAAGCCATCGGCACCGGGGCAACCATCGTTGCAGCGGCATGCCCTTTCTGCAACACCATGCTCACCGACGGAGTAAAAGCCGCCGAAAAAGAAGACAATGTTAAAGTGATGGATATCGCAGAACTCATTGCTATGTCCATGCAATAATTAATGGCTACTTTTGGTATATGAATACCGACTACAAAGAACACCTGCCCGCAGACTTCAGTAACGATTCACGCGTCTGGATATATCAGAGTAACCGCTTGTTTACATTGCATGAAGCGTTTCAGATTGAAGATATTCTCAAAAAATTTGTTAGTGAATGGCACTCGCATGGTACTCCCGTGACGGGCTACGCGAACCTTTTTTTCGGACAGTTCATTGTGTTAATTGCCGACGAAACACGGTCAGGCGTGAGCGGATGCAGCACCGACAGTTCTGTAAGAATGATGAAGGACATCGAGCAACTGTTTAACGTTCACCTGTTCGACAGGCTGCTGCTCGGTTTCATTGTTAAAGAACGGGTACAAATGATTCCCATCTCGCAGCTTAAGTATGCGCTCGAGAATAATTTCATTGAACCATCCACACTATACTTCAACAATACGGTATTAGACCTTTCCCAGCTACGCGAAAAATGGCTCATTCCACTGAAAGAAAGCTGGCTCGCTACGGATCAGCGTTTCAGTGCGATGCTAACTGAAAGGTCGGAAGTAAATTAAGCGAGATCGTATTCAGCGCGCTTAACAGTTTTGCGGGCCGGTTTAGCCAGGATCGCCTTCCTGTTAAACCTTGTGGCCGTCCACACATGGTCGAGCGCCACTTCACTTACTGTTTCATAACCGGCGTTGAGTACGCAATCCCAGCTGCAGGCGCGGCTAAGGTCAGTTGCGATTTTCGACGTGCTCTTTGGATAAGCGATCCAGAAGATACCCTCGCTATGAAGAGCTGGCAGTACATCCCTGAGAATAGCGCTAAGCTGGTTCACATTCACTGCAAAAACAATCGCGAAGTCTATCTTTCTCGTCTTTAAAAGAGGAGTGACATTTTTAGCGAAAGCGAGCTTTGTAAATTGTTTTTCGATTGAAGAAGGAAGGCCCTGGATAAGGATGTTTTTTTGGTCCGTGTACTGAAGCTTTTCAAGCAAATTTGGCAGCATGCACGATGTATTTAAGTGAAGGAATTCCCCTGCAATGGGACTGCAAAAGTACGGAAAAAAGAGGAGAAGGGAAAGGGAAGAGGTAATTTTTTGATTCACTTCTCCCCTCTCACTTCTGCCCTCTGCTACTTACCCATTGGCTTATAATACTTAAGCGCTTCGGGCATAAGCTGCTGCAATTTTTCAATACGTGTTTCTTCTGCCGGGTGCGTGCTTAAAAATTCGGGTGGACGATTACCCGCGCTCATCTGTTTCATCCTTTCCCACAAGGGAATGGCTTCCCGTGGATTGTATCCCGCCATAGCCGTAAATATCAACCCATAACGGTCGGCTTCCAGCTCCTGTTTCCTGGAATTGGGCAGCAATACACCCACCTGCGCACCTGGTCCATATACATTGTTGAAGATATTCGATACCTGCTGGTTTCCTGAAGTGAGCACTCCTCCTACCACACCGATACCCTGCGCCACCATCTGCTGACTCATCCTTTCATTACCATGATGTGCCAACGCGTGCGTGATCTCGTGACCCAGGACCACCGCAAGTGCCGCTTCATTCTGGGTAACGGGTAATAATCCTGTATACACAACAATCTTTCCTCCCGGCATCGCCCATGCGTTTACATCATCAGACTGAACAAGGTTATATTCCCATTTGTATCCGTCCAGCTCGTTGCTCAATCCTTTTGTTGAATAATATTTGTTGATAGCGCTCACCAGCCTCGTACCTACTCTTCTTACCATCTCTGCATCTTTGTTTCCCGATGCGCTGACCACTTTATTCTGACTTAAAAATTGCTGGTATTCTGTCGCCGCCATAGAGCGCAGCTCGCTTTCAGGAAGCAGGGCCAACTGGTTTCTGCCGGTGATTGAATTTTTGCTGCAGGCCGCTAATGTAAAAATGAATAGTGCGGCGATTAAACCATTTGATACCTGCCGGAAATAAGATTTCATTCGTAATAGATTTTCTATTGAACTGTAATTAGACAATACTCATACCATCACACATCATCACATACCTTCTGCACAATATATAGACGTAAAAATAAAGCAAATCAATGCCGGGCAAAAGAGTTTAACAGATTTGAAAATTAAAGCGCGATGAAAATTATTTCTCGCTGCGGCGGCGCTCGCGCCTGCGGTCCCTGTGTTTGAGTATAGGCACCTTACTTTCATTACCACGGAGAAGGCGGCTGATATTTTTTTGGTGTGTCAATAGTACCGTCATCGTGACCGCAATAGCGAAGGCCCTGTAAAGCGGTTCTTTTTCATTGAAGATAAAAAGTATGAACACCGCAAATGCAACACTTGCCAGTATCGAGCTTAAAGAAACGAACCTGGTAAGGTATAACACGAGGATAAATACACCCACGCAGCAGGCCGCTACTATCGGCTGAATCGCGAGGATCATTCCAAACAATGTTGCAACACCCTTTCCGCCCCTGAAATCAGCCCATATGGGGAAAATGTGCCCCAGCACAGCAGCAAGGCCCAGGCCGACCATGAAATTGGTCCTGTCCCACTCATCAGTAAGGTAATAAGGAAGAAGAATGTAAAGGCTGGTAGCAAGAACGCCCTTAAGAATATCCACCACCATCACAAATGAACCCCAGCGTGACCCCATTACCCGGAACGTGTTGGTCGCTCCTGAGTTTCCACTGCCATACTCGCGAATATCAATGCCGAAATAAGCCTTGCCTAACCACAAAGCAGTTGGAATGGAACCGATCAGGTATGCTATTACAATGAGTAATAGTTCTTTCATTGAATAAAAGATGGTGGATAACAAATATAATGAAAGAGGTCGTAAAACTCCAGTTCCACGACCCCATTTTCATCAAATTTTTATTGCGCAGGATTAAGTTTTTTACTGACGCTGCGGATTATCGTTTTCCTGTTTTTTAAATTCCGGCTTGGGCATGAGTGCCTTTCTGCTAAGTTTGAACTTGCCGGTTTTCTGATCGATACCGATCAGCTTTACTTTGATAGAATCACCTTCGTTGAGTACGCCTTCCATACTTTCAAGACGTTTCCAGGATACTTCGCTGATATGAAGCAGTCCCTGCTTTCCAGGCATGAATTCTACAAATGCACCGTATGGCATAACGGATTTTACAGTCGACTCGTACGTTTCTCCAACTTCAGGCACCGCAACAATACCCTTGATCCATGCAACAGCGCGGTCGAGGCCACTTTTTTCGGGAGAGAATATACTTACTTCGCCCTGGTTACCTACTTCTTCGATATTAATTGTCGCACCTGTTTCTCTCTGTATTTCCTGGATGATCTTACCGCCCGGTCCGATTACAGCGCCGATAAATTCCTTATCGATAAACATTTTCACCATTCTTGGCGCATGTGGCTTAACGTCAGGTCTTGGTTTGTCAATGCACTCATACATGGCATCAAGAATATGCAGGCGACCTTTCTTCGCCTGTGAAAGCGCCTCACGCATAGTGTCCATGCTCAGGCCGTCGATCTTGATGTCCATCTGCACACCGCAGATACCATCACGCGTGCCTGTTACTTTAAAGTCCATGTCACCGAGATGGTCCTCGTCGCCGAGGATATCGGTAAGTATCGCGTACTTCCCATCGGTTGCTCTTGTAATCAATCCCATTGCCACGCCACTTACATGCTTGGGTATCGGAACGCCGGCGTCCATCAACGCAAGTGACCCTGCGCATACCGTTGCCATCGAAGAAGAGCCGTTTGACTCTAGGATATCACTAACAACTCTCACTGTATAAGGATAATCGCCGGTTGGCATCATCTGTTTAAGTGAACGCTGCGCAAGGTTTCCGTGACCAACCTCTCTCCTGCTCTGTCCGCGCATCATTTTTACTTCGCCGGTGCTGAACGGGGGAAAATTATAATGAAGGAAGAATTTCGAATCAACAGACTTCGCGGCGCTTTCTACCAGCAGTTCATCGAGTGGAGTACCAAATGTAACGGTAGTGAGTGATTGCGTTTCACCTCTCGTAAATAGTGATGAACCGTGCGGTGTGGGAAGGGGATCTGTTTCCATAGCGAGCGGACGAACCTGGTCGAGGCTGCGCCCGTCGAGGCGCTTTCTTTCGTCGATGATCATATTACGTACCACTTCCCACTTCAAATCTTCGTAGTATTTCTTTACCAGCTTTTCGTCTGTCTCATCAGGTTCTTCGCCGAGCAGCTCTTTGATCATTTCAGATCGTATTGCATCGAACGCATCGCTGCGCTCGTGTTTGCTGCTTCCTGCAGCTGCTACCTGGTGAACTCTTTCTTTAGCGAAGTTTATTACTTTCTGCTGAAGGTCTTCTTTGTGCAGCGGCTTCTCGTAATCTCTTTTTATTGTCACACCGCTTTTGTTTCTCAGTTCCTGCTGAGCCTTTATCTGGATGCGAATTGCATCGTGTGCGAGTTCAAGCGCTTTTACCAGGTCTTCTTCACTACATTCTTTTGCTTCTCCTTCCACCATCATCAGGTTCTTTTCAGTGGCTGCGATGATGAATTCCATGTCTGTTTTCTCAAGTTCAGTTCTTGTAGGGTTTACAACGAACTGCCCGTCGAGACGTGCGATTCTTACTTCGCTTATAATTTCTTTAATGGGAATGTCAGAAACTGCAAGGGCCGCTGAAGCCGCTAAGCAGGCTAGAGCATCAGGCATTACTTCCGGATCGCTTGATACAAGCGATATAAGCACCTGCACGTCGCAGAAATAGTCCTCCGGGAAAAGTGGCCGCAGTGCACGGTCAACCAGGCGGCTCGTGAGGATTTCGTAGTCGTTCAGTCTTGCTTCTCTTTTGAAGAAAGAACCGGGAATACGTCCAGCAGATGCGAATTTTTCCTGGTAATCAACGGATAGGGGGAAAAAATCCTGTCCCTCTTTTGGTTCCTTGTTAGCTACTACTGTGGCCAGAATGATACAATTACCCTGGCGTATGGTTACAGAACCGTTGGCCTGGCGGGCAAGTTTGCCCGTTTCTATGGTAACCATTCTGCCACCGCCAATATCGAACGTTACACTAATAGGTTGAGATAGCATAGGAAAAAAAATAAGTTAATTTATGATGAGGGAAGGAGATCAATAAAAACAAATATTCCCAACCGTAATAGCAGTTGGGAACAGGTTGTATTTAAACATATGTTTATTACTTTCTTAGACCGAGTTTTTCGATCAGCGCGCGATAACCCTGAAGATCCTGCTTGCTCAGGTAGGTAAGCAGACGTTTGCGCTGACCAACCAATTTCATGATACCACGGTGGGTTGAAAAATCTTGCTTATTAGCCTGCAAATGTTCGGAAATGCGGTTAATACGCTCAGTAAGTAAAGCGATCTGTCCCTCAACGGACCCCGTGTTGGTCGCTTTCCCCCCAAAATCGTTGAAAAATGTTGAAACTCTTTCTTTTGTTAAATACGACATCTATTATTTTTTTATAACTCAGTTCTGATTATCCTCAAATAAGGCGGCAAAGGTACGTAAATATTTGAATGTTAGTACGAGAAACATTATTTTTTCGGTTCTTCCCGTTAATATTGTCACTCCACGTTACGCATGAAAAGGGCCAGAAAACTTATTTTTTCGGTTACGAACGACCTCTCATACGACCAGCGGATGATCCGTATCTGCACCACCCTTGCCAAAACAGGCTACGAGGTGACCCTCGTCGGCCGCAGTTTGCCCTCTTCACCACCCCTTAGGCCCATGCCCTACCACCAGTTCAGAATAGGATGCCTGTTCAACAAGGGTTTCATTTTTTATGCCGAATTCAATATAAAGCTGCTTTTTTACCTCATTTATAGAAAAGCGGACCTCGTATGTGCCATCGACCTCGATACGATCCTGCCCACGTACACTGCTTCCATTCTCAAAAACATACCCCGGGTATACGACGCCCATGAACTGTTTTGTGAAATGAAGGAAGTGGTCACCCGGCCACGTATTTACCGCTTCTGGAAAGCCATCGAGAAGTTTGCCGTGCCCCGCTTCCGCTATGGCTACACCGTCAACACGCTGATAGCCGATGAATTTCGAAAAATGTATAATGTATCGTACGAAATCATAAGGAACCTGCCCGTTTTGGCCCCACCAGTTGCAGCTAACCCGCACCCCGGCTACGGTCGCTATATTCTTTACCAGGGAGCCGTAAACGAAGGACGGTCGTTCGAAACACTTATCCCGGCCATGAAGAACGTAAACGCATTCCTCGTCATCTGCGGTGACGGCAACTATATGACAGAAGCGAAAAAAATCGCGTTAGAAAATAACCTCACCGGCAAAATCATTTTTACAGGATGGCTCGAACCCGATGCACTCAGATCATATACAATCAACGCATACATCGGCGTAAATATCCTCGAGAAAAAAGGCCTCAACCACGAATATTCCCTGGCAAACCGATTTTTCGACTACATTCAGTCAGGCTTGCCACAGGTGTGTGTCGATTACCCCGCCTACCGGCAAGTCAACGACCAGTACCACTGCGCGCTGATGATAACCGATACCTCTTCTGAAACCATCGCGAAAAGTCTAAATACATTGCTTGGCGACGAACATTTATACCTGCAACTAAAAAATAACTGCATCACCGCGCGCGATTCTCTTAACTGGAATGCGGAAGAGAAAAAACTAACCGACTTATACCAAAATATTTTCCGGGCCGATGGATAGACACCTTCATATCATTTCGTTCACGGTTCCCTATCCTGTAAATTATGGCGGGGTGTTCGATATCTTTCACAAGATCGTAGCGCTGCATAAAGCAGGTATCAAAATTCACCTGCATTGCTTTACCCAAAATAACCGCCGGCAACCGGAGATCGATAAATTCTGCGAAAGCATACATTACTACCCACGAAAAAAAGGCCTGGCCGGAGCCTCGCTTACATTACCTTATATCGTATCGTCGAGAATGGATAAAAGTCTGTGGAGAAAATTGGAGGAAGATGAATACCCTGTGCTGATTGAAGGTATTCACGCTGCGGGATGGCTGACGAGCGGTATTTCACCCGGCAGAAAAGTTATACTACGGTTGCACAATGTTGAACAGGATTATTACCGGCAACTTTACTTAAGCACATCATCCTCTCTAAAAAAAATTTATTATCATTTCGAAACCATTCTGCTGCGAAAGTTTGAAAAGTTCGTGGCATACCAGGTCGACCACATATTCGCCGTCTCTTCGCGGGATGCGGAAAAATATAAAACGCTTTTTGAGATTACCAACGTCGAAGTGTTGCCGGTGTTCACCGGGTTCTCCAATGATACGCCTCCTTCCGGCACGGGTAATTTCTGTTTATACCATGGTAACCTTTCCATACCTGAAAACGAGAAAGCTGTCGCATGGTTGTTACAGGAAGTTTTTTCCGACGCACACATCCCGGTGGTAATAGCCGGTAAAAATCCATCACCAATTTTAAAACAGTTGATCGCGAAGTTTGACAATGCCCGGCTCATTACCGATCCGACAAAAGAAATAATGCACGACCTTATCGCCGGCGCGCAGTGCCATGTGCTGCCATCATTTAATAATACGGGCGTAAAATTGAAACTCATCAATGCCCTTTTTCATGGACGCCACTGCATTGTGAACCCCGCAGCGGTGAAAGGCAGCGGACTTGAAGCGGCTTGTCACATCGCCCACTCTCCTCAGCAATTCATAGAACTGACACGGCAACTCTTTGAGCAACCGCTGAGCGACGACGAGTTAATGTCGAGAAAAAAAATACTGAAAGATTTATTCGACGAAGAAAAAAACTGCGAAACGCTTATTCGGTGGATATGGTAGCATTGTCGTACACATGTCCCCTCTCCGTTTTCACCACTCTTGCCGGAAATTTATTGATAACCGGGTAATCGTGAGTGGCCATTACTATAGCGGTACCATAGTCGCGGCATATGTTAAACAGCAGGTTCATAATTTCATCCGACGTTTCAGGGTCGAGGTTTCCTGTAGGTTCATCTGCCAGGATCAGTTTCGGAGAATTCAACAGCGCCCGGGCAATATCCACACGTTGCTGTTCGCCACCACTAAGTTCAAAGGGCATCTTAAAGCCCTTCGACTTTAAACCCACTTTGTCGAGCACGTCAATTATTTTCTCATCCATCAGGCGGTCTTCCTTCCATCCAGTTGCCCGTAGAACGAATTTGAGATTTTCGTTCACGTTACGGTCGGTCAGCAGTTGAAAGTCCTGGAACACCACTCCGAGATTCCTCCTGAGGTATGGTACTTTCTTCCAATCCATTTTTCTCAGATCGAATCCTACGACGGTGCACGACCCTTCCTTTACCGGCAGGTCGCCATATAGTGTTTTGAGTAAACTTGATTTTCCGGTCCCAGTTTTTCCTACCAGGTAAACAAACTCGCCTTTTCTCACCACAAGGTTTACATCCTGTAAGATCAAATTCTGGCCCTGGTATACATTTAAGCGGCTTATATCTATTATGCTTTCCTGCATATCAAATGGTTAGTAAGACAAAAATATGAGAAATTATCAGGATGATGTTCTAAATTGTGCAGTTGGATGTTGGTCGCTGTAAATATGCTAACTGCCGGCGAGATCAAAATGCGTAGCTCCGCCTTATTCGTTTTCCTGCTCTTAAATCTGGACTCCCTTGCCCAGGAACTTCATCTGTATAACGGTCCTGAGTACACGGCGTTTTACCGCGGAATGCGCAATCATCCCTTCCTTATTTCCGATTCTCTTCAATCCGGTGATGTTTTTTACGACGGTGCGTTGTATAAGAATCTTCGCATGGCCTATAACATCGCGGATCACCAGGTCTATTTTCGCTATACCGACCGGGGCTATAATATCAGGCTGCTCAATGAGAAAATCAGCTACTTCGTGCTCGATGGGCGGCGTTTCGACAACCTGTCTACCAGTCAAAGGATGGACGAGCCATTTTACGAGTTGCTTTACAGTGGTCATATCAAAGTGTATGCGACCCATCAAAAAATGATGAGGCAGGCCGTGAAAGCGGAAGAACCGATGTTCTTTGTTCAGTACGAAAAGTATTATGTTTCATTTAAAGGCAAGCTTACCCAGGTTAGTAACCTTTCGTCTGTTCTCGCCGCCCTACCCGACAAAGAAAACATTACCCGCAAATGGGTGCGCTCCCAGAAATTGAATTTCAAAAAACAAAAGGCGCAGTCTATTGTGAAGGTTGTGTCGTATGCCGACCAGCATATAGTGTGGCCGAAAACCGACATCGCCGACCAGGAAAACATCATAGAGAATAAGCCCACGATCACCGCGCGCCTTCCTTCGCTCGAAGAAAACAGGCTTTTTGAATTTGGCAATGCCGCGAAAAACGTATCGAAAACAACCGTAACACTCGCGGGTTATATCAAAGACGGAAAAACCGGCGAATCTATTATTGGCGCCACCGTTTCAGCGGGACAGAACAACACCGTCACCACCGATCAATTCGGATATTATTCCATTACGCTGCCAAAGGGAAAACACACACTCATTTTCTCAAGCTCAGGAATGAGAGACACACGACGCCAGATTATGCTGAACGACGACGGCAAACTTGACGTGGAACTGAACGGACAGGTAGCGAGCCTAAAAGCTGTAGTTGTGGTGGCTGAAAAAAATTCGAATATCAAGAATACGCGCATGAGTGTGGAGAAGCTCACGATTAAAAACATTAAACAGGTGCCCGTTGCTTTTGGTGAAGCCGACGTGTTGCGGGTAATCACCACCCTGCCGGGTGTAACTTCTGCCGGCGAAGCAGGAACCGGATTCAATGTTCGTGGAGGATCCGTAGATCAGAACCTGATTTTATTTAATGATGCCACCATATACAATCCATCGCATGTATTTGGTTTTTTCTCTGCCTTCAATCCCGACCAGATAAAAGGTGTTGAATTGTATAAAAGTGCCATTCCTGAAAAATATGGCGGCCGGTTGTCATCTGTTCTTGATGTAACATCGAAAGAAGGTAACAGTAAAAAAGTTTCAGGCGTCGGCGGTATCGGACCGTTAACAAGCAAGCTGACAGTTGAAGGACCATTATGGAGCGAGAAAACAACCTTTATTGCAGGTGCAAGAACAACTTATTCCAACTGGATACTAAATCAATTGCCGGATGAGCGGTACCGGAGAAGCAGAGCTTCATTTTACGACGCCAATTTGAATATTAACCACACGCTGAACCCGAAAAACAATTTTTATGTTGTTGGCTACCTGAGTAACGATCGGTTCCGGTTAAATAACGATACTTCTTACGAGTATGGCAACTATAACTGGAACGTAAAGTGGAAACATATTTTCAACAACAAGCTATATGGCGTGATTACCGGTGGTCAGGATCACTATAATTACTCGGTGGAAAGCGAAGGAAGTAAACTGGATGCTTTCAAGCTTGGCTTCAGCATCAACCAGGCGCATGCGAGGGCGGCTTTTACATGGTCGCCATCGAACGATCACCAGGTAGATATTGGTTTCAATACCATTTACTACCAGCTCGACCCCGGTTATTACCATCCCGGTTCAGATTCTTCAATTGTTGTCGCCAAAGATTTGCAGCACGAACAGGCACTTGAAAATGGATTTTATATCGGCGACAGGTATTCCATCAATTCCAACTTGTCGGTAAACATAGGTCTGCGCTATTCTTTGTTTTCTTACCTCGGCCCTTATGACGTGTATCAGTATGCGCCGGGGATTCCACGAGATACCACTACGATCAAAGACACCATCTCCTATAATAAATACAAGCCCATTAAAACGTATTCGTCGCCTGAATACCGCGTTTCAGCGCGGTATGCTTTCTCAGAAAGTACTTCTGTAAAAGTGAGTTTCAACACTACGCGGCAGTACATTCACATGCTGTCCAATACAACGATTGTTTCTCCCACCGACACATGGAAACTGAGCGACGAATATATCAAACCACAGCAGGGAATGCAGTGGTCGGCGGGATTGTATCGCAACTTCAAAAACAATGCTATTGAAACGTCGCTGGAGGTATATTATAAAACAATGAAAAATGTGCTCGACTATAAAAGTGGCGCGCGGCTCATCCTCAACCAACACATTGCAGCAGATGTGATCAGCGCAAAAGGACGATCTTATGGCGCTGAGATGATGCTGAAGAAAGTTACCGGCAAACTGAATGGGTGGCTAAGTTACACGTATTCGCGCACGCAACTGAAGCAGGATGATCCGCTCGCGGGAGAACAGGTAAACAAAGGCGCTTACTATCCCGCTTCGTTCGACAAGCCGCATAACGTAAACTTCATCAGCAATTACAGGTTTACACACCGCTTCAGCCTGTCGGCTAATGTGGTGTATACTTCCGGCAGACCCATAACACTGCCTGTCGCCATATTTGAACTTGGGGGAACACAACGCGTGTATTATTCTGAGCGAAACCAATATCGTGTGCCCGATTATTTCAGGGCCGATCTGTCATTTATACTCGAGGGCAACCATAAATTGAAACAAAAGATTCACAATTCGTGGACGTTCGGCTTTTATAATATTACGGCGAGAAAAAATCCTTACTCCGTTTACTTTACGCAGGAAGATGGTGTAATAAAGGGACACCAGCTTTCGATATTCGGTACCGTCATTCCATTTCTCACCTACAATTTCAGGTTCTGATGCGCGGCATGACGAAAATATCGTGCGTTATACTGGGGGTGATTGTGGCGTTTTCTTGTATAAAACCCTTCAATCCCCCGGCTATCAGTGCTGCCAATCTGAATTTATTGGTGGTGGATGGCTTCATCGTTCCCGGATCCGCATCCACAATAAAATTGTC
The DNA here is from genome assembly GCA_016786745.1 of Chitinophagaceae bacterium. Taxonomy (GTDB): domain Bacteria; phylum Bacteroidota; class Bacteroidia; order Chitinophagales; family Chitinophagaceae; genus Flavitalea. The sequence goes on from JAEUVS010000006.1 coordinate 83,720, forward strand.
GCGAACACTAAACATTACAGACTCGTTCCAGGTTGTTCCCGAATTGAACGCGCAATTGTATCTCGAAGGATCTTCTGGTTCTATTATACCGTTCCAAACAGGTGTTGATAATTCTTATACCTGCCCGACCGGTTTTTTGTCGCCCGATGATCAATACCGGCTGCGTATCATTCTGCAAAATGGCAGTGAATACCTGTCGGACTTTGTAGAGGTAAAACAATCTCCGCCAATTGATA
>JAEUVS010000164.1 GCA_016786745.1 Chitinophagaceae bacterium
TTTATTTTCAACTGCTTATCGCGAAAATTGACCGATGAAAAAAACCCTATACTTTCTTTCCCTCGTCACAGGTGTGTTGATCTGCCAGTTTTCAAGGGCCCAGTTTCGTAAATATTCAAATGAGTTTCTCAATATAGGCGCAGGCGCCCGTGGCCTCGCCATGGGTAGCGCACAGGTAGCTTCGGTTAACGACGGTAGCTCCGGCTACTGGAACCCCGCCGGTCTTGTTAACGTAAAAGAACAGCCGCAACTCAATATCATGCACGCCGAATATTTCGCGGGCATCGGTAAATACGACTATGCCAGCCTGTCCTTACCCCTGAAAGACAAAAAACGTGTGCTCGGACTTTCACTTCTCCGCTTTGCCGTAGATGATATTCCCAACACGATATTTCTTGTTGAGCCCGACGGAACCATCAATTTCAGCAACATTTCAAAGTTTTCTTCGGCAGACTACGCATTCCTTATGTCGTTCGCACAGGAAGTAAAGCTGAAAAAAAATAAAAAAATCAACGGCGGTATCAACGCGAAAGTCATTCACCGTAAAGCGGGTGACTTCACTACTGCATGGGGCTTCGGCTTCGACGCCGGCATCCAGATACAGGCCGAAAAGTGGAAACTTGGTGTAGTTGCACGCGATGTGACAACCACCTTCAACGCATGGTCGTTTAATCTTACTGAGAAGATGAGGGAAGTGTTTTATGTAACGAATAACGACATCCCTGTAAAATCAACTGAATTAACCGCACCCAGGGTTATCCTCGGTGGAGCATATAATTTCAAGCTGAACAAAAACCTCAACCTTCTCACTGAAGTAAATGCCGACCTCACATTCGACGGAAGAAGAAATACAGTAGTAGCATCCGATGTGCTCAGTCTCGATCCGAAATTAGGTCTCGAAGTAGCCTGGAAGAATGTGTTTTTTGTGAGAGGTGGAATCAACAATTTTCAGAAAGCACTTGATGATAATGATTCAGCGAACATCAAAAAAGTTTGGATATACCAGCCAAGCGTAGGCGCGGGTTTCCGTATTTCGAATGTGCAGATCGACTATGCGTTTACCAACCTGGCTAACCAATCGAATCCGTTATACACCCATGTTTTTTCACTAAAAGCAGATCTGAAGAAGAATAAGAAGAACTGATCCCTATGACAACAACCCCGAAACCTTTAACAATGAGAAGAATTCTACCATTTTTATTGTTTCTCCTGAGCTTGTCGGCAGCGGGCCAGTATAACAATGAATGGATCAGGAACACACAGACTTATTACAAATTCAAAGTTGTAAATAAGGGGCTTTACCGTATTCCTAAATCAGTTTTAGACGCGGCTGGCATCGGCAATGCCGGCGCGGAATTTTTCGAACTATGGCGAAACGGAAAGCAGGTTCCTATCTACACTTCGTCGCAATCAGGACCGCTCGCGTCGAACGGCTATATCGAATTCTGGGGCGAAGGAAACGATGGTAAACCCGATAAAGCACTCTACCGCAACGCGGCCTACCAGCACAGTTCGGAGATCAGTCTTTTCACAGACACAGCGGTATATTTTTTAAGCGTAAATACTAATCAAACCGGGTTTACTTATGTTGATCCCGGTAACGATGTATTAAATAATTCACTGCCCGCAGAAACGTACTTCATTGATAAGGTAGCGATGTATTACCGGGATAAAATACACCCGGGATTTGCGGCAGTTGTTGGCGAATATGTTTACTCTTCTTCTTATGATAAGGGCGAATTCTGGTCGACCAACCCGATTAAGCCGGGAGCGCCGTTAACAACCGTACTCACATTGCCCAATATGTATGGCCCCGGACCCGACGCTACTTTGCGGTACGGAACAATGGGCGATGCGTTGAACCCGCGTTCGCTGAAAATTTCCGTAAACGGTAATCTTATGCAGGATACCGTGATGGATTACTTCAACGATGTAACGGGATCGGTAAAGGTGCCTCTTGGAATGCTCGGTGCGGGCTCGGCATCTGTTCAATTCGAAAACACATCCGCTGTGTCAACAGACAGGCTGGTGATGTCGTTTCTCGAAATTAACTACCCGCGACTTTACAATTTCAACAACCAGAAAAATGTTAAGTTCAGCCTGCCCGCTTCAGGTGCGAAATATCTTGAGATTTCAAATTTCAACTACGGATCTGTTGCCCCGGTTCTGTTCAATGTTACCACAGGTGAAAGAATTGAAGGCGACATCTCTACTCCGGGAATTGTAAAACTTGTTGTTCCCGCTGGCGGAGCAAGAGATTTTGTGCTGGTGAATATGGAGTCGTCGAATATTTCGAACGTTACCTCGTTAACGGCTAAAACATTTAAAAGATTTGCCGACGCCGCGAACCAGGGTAACTATCTCATTGTTTCAAACAAGGTGTTGTACAATGGGTCGCATGGAAACAATCCCGTTGATGAATATAAAAACTACAGGGCGTCGGCTGCCGGAGGTGGTTACAATGTGCAGGTGGTAGATATAGATGAATTGGTTGACCAGTTCGCGTTCGGTATAAAAAAGAATCCGCTCGCCATTAAAAATTTCATTCGCTATGCGAGAGAAAAATTCTCATCGCCTATTAAATACGTATTTATTATCGGTCGCGGTATGACGTATAATGATTACCGTATCCGCGAATCGGATGGTGTTGCTGAACAATTGAACCTTGTTCCCTCATGGGGTAGCCCGGCTTCGGATAATATGTTAAGTTCCGCCGATGCTTCCTCACCAGTGGCCATTACTCCTATCGGACGTTTATCCGTTGTAAGAGGAAAGGAAATTGAAGATTACCTCGAAAAAATCAGGGAGTATGAACTGGCCCAAAAAACAGCGGTACATACGCTCGCGGGAAGAGAATGGATGAAGAATGTTGTGCATGTAACAGGCTCCAGCGATCCTTACCTCGGATCGGTGCTTTGTAACTACATGGGCGTCTACAAGCAAATTATCCAGGACACCATGTATGGTGCAAAAGTTTCAACGTTTTGTAAGGTCTCGACCAACACTGTTGAACAAATCAATAACGAAAAAATTGCCAGCCTGTTCCAGGAAGGTATAAGCATACTCACTTACTTCGGGCACTCATCGTCAACAACACTCGAGTTCAACCTCGACAACCCGCAAGCGTATTCGAACCAGGGTAAATACCCCGTGTTTTTCGTGAACGGATGTAATGCCGGTAACTTCTTTACCTACAATGCTGCCCGCCTGGCGGCGAACGAAACGCTTTCAGAAAAATTTGTGCTCGCAAAACAACGTGGTAGTATCGCCTTCGTTGCAAGTACGCACTTTGGTATTGTAAACTATCTCAATATTTATTTGAATAACCTGTATGGTACCATCGCGAATCCGGATTATGGAAAATCGCTTGGTGAAGTTGTTCGCGATGCACTCGGCGGAATGGTAACAATTGCAGGTCCCAATGATTATTACGCGCGTTTGCATGCGGAAGAAATTACAGTGCATGGCGACCCGGCCGTAGTGATCAACGAACAGCCTAAACCCGATTACGTACTCGAAGAACCACAGGTGCGGATCAACCCCGCGTTTATATCGGTTGCTGAAGAAAGTTTTCAGCTGAAGATAAGGGCAGTGAACCTCGGAAAATCGGTTGACGACTCAATTTATATTGAAGTGAAGCGCCAGTACCCTGATGGATCCAGTGAAGTGATTAACAGGTCGAAAATTCCAGGTATACGTTATGCCGATTCGCTGACACTCAACATCCCGATTGTGGCTACGCGTGATAAAGGGCTCAATAAAATGACTATCGCGGTAGATGCGGATAACGTTGTTGACGAAGTTACCGAGGCGAATAACATTACTATTAAAGATGTGTTCATTTATGAAGATGAGGCGCGAACGGTGTATCCTTATAACTATGCCATCATCAACAATGCCACCCAGAAATTGTCGGCTTCCACGGCCAATCCACTGAGCCCGAGCAAACAATATGTAATGGAACTCGATACGACAGCATTATTCAATTCTCCCCTGAAAGTGACAAAAACCACCACTACAACAGGGGGTTTGATGGAGTTTGATCCGGGTATCACTTACATCGACAAAAAAGTTTACTACTGGCGCGTTTCGCCGGTGCCACAGAATAATGGAACATACATCTGGAACATGGCTTCGTTCATGTATTCGAACGGAACGAAGGAAGGTTTCAACCAGTCGCACCGTTACCAGCATGAAGCATCGAAAACCGAGAGAATGAGTTTCAATGACCAGGGTAAATGGGTGTTCGGCACAAGAACGAACGAACTTTTTGCGAGAAACGCCACGTTCCCGAATTCAGGTAGAACCGACAACGATTTCTCGGTTGAAGTAAACGGTGTTACAAGTATCGCGAGTGCGTGTGTGGGTCAATCACTCATATTTAACGTATTCGATTCGGTTACGTTCAAGCCGTGGAAGAACGTCGATGGCAGTGGAAACAACCTTTACCTGAGTGGAAGTGGAAGCGCCAATTGTGTGCCGTCGCGTAATTACAACTTCGAATTCTCGTATATGACCCAGGAAAGCAGGAAGTATATGATGAACTTCATGGATAGCATTCCTAACGGAAGCTACGTTGTGGTTCGAAATGTGCTCAACGCCAATCCTGCGCTAAACACATATATCGATACCTGGCAGGCCGATACTGCTGATTTCGGATCCTTCAATTCTATTTATCACAGGCTTCTCGGCGCAGGATTTACGAAAATAGATTCGTTTACATCGCCGCGCTCGTTCATATTCATCTACAAAAAAGGCGGATACGATTTTGTACCGAGAATGGAAGTAAGTAAGGACCAGAACGACAGGGTAACCATTTCGGTGTCGTGTATCACACCCGACTCGCTGGGCTTTATCACTTCGCCGGTGTTTGGTCCTGCTAAGAACTGGGGACATGTGATATGGAACGGTACAAGCGTTGAAACTGTTTCGAACGATGACCCGATGGTGGAAGTGATAGGTATAGACGCAGTGAAAAACGAGACAGTACTCTATACAATGGATCGCAATACCCACACACTCGATCTTTCAACAGTGGACGCGGCAACTTATCCTGAAATGAAACTAAGGATGAGAAACATCGACTCGGTTTCACTGTCGCCCTATCAGCTTACCGATTGGAAGATTCACTACCAGCCGATGCCTGAAGGAGCCATTGCGCCTAACATCCTGATGAATTTTAAAGACACACTTGAAATAGGCGAACAACTCGATCTTGCGGTTGCGTTCAAAAATGTGAGCCCGCATGCGTTCGATAGCGTTGCGGTGAAGCTAAACGTACTCGACAAAAATAACGTGGCGCAGAACATTGTTGTACCAAAACAGAAACCAATAGTTTCGGGTGACACAATCGCGCTCAGGATGACGTTAGACTCGCGAAACTTCGCGGATAACAACACGCTGTTCCTCGAATTCAATCCAACAGGAAACCAGCCTGAACAATATCATTACAATAACTTCCTCTTCAAGGATTTTTATGTGAAGGTAGACAGGATGAACCCGCTGCTCGACGTAACATTCGATGGCGTGCATATCCTGAACAGGGATCTGGTTTCAGCGCGGCCGCACATCCAGATCAAGCTGAAAGATGACGCGAAATTCCTTTTACTGAATGATACCGCGCTCAGCAGCGTGCAGATCAGGCATCCTGATGGAACAATAAGAACTTATCATTTCGACAATGATACGCTCAGGTTCACGCCTGCTACAAGCTCTACCGATAACTCTGCTGTGGTGGATTTCTTCCCTGCGTTTGAGCAGCAATACAATCCTGAAGGCGACGAGTACGAACTCATCGTTAACGGCAAGGATCGTAGCGGTAATAAGGCGGGATCGAATGAGTATCGTGTTGCATTCACCGTGATCACGAAAGCGATGATCTCAAATATGCTGAACTACCCGAATCCGTTCAGTACATCAACCGCGTTTGTATTCACGATTACAGGTAGCGAAATTCCGCAGAATATGAAGGTGCAGATATTGACCGTTACAGGTAAAATCGTGAGAGAGGTGACGAAGGAAGAACTCGGTCCGCTCCATATTGGAAGAAACATCACTGAATTCAAGTGGGATGGTACCGACCAGTTCGGCCAGAAACTTGCGAACGGTGTTTATCTCTATCGGTTTGTGACAACACTGAACGGACAACGCATGGAAAAATACAAAGCCAAAGGCGATAACACTGACATGTTCTTCAACAATGGCTATGGAAAAATGTACCTCATGAGGTAAATTGCGCTGACACAACAGCGATGACAATATTAAAAGGTATACGTTCTAAAGTTTTGAAAAAATTACTTTACTGCGTGTACCTTTTTTTCATTGTATTTCTTCTTCTTGAAATATTACTTCGGATATATGATCCTTTTAAATTCAGGGTGAAGGCCAATAGGATAATTCTTCCCGGTAACATCCAGCGCGTAATAACAAACAATATTAATCCGCGACTCGATTCGGTGATTTACAATTCAAGAAATTCTTTAGGGTTCAGGGGGCCTGATACATCAGCGGGCTTTTCGAATCAGCTTTCAATAATTACGGTTGGAGGAAGCACCACGGCCTGCCAATTCCTGGATGATAAAAAAACATGGCCGTATCGTTTGGGCGAATACCTTAAAGGCGACTTCCCGAATCTTTGGATCAATAACGCAGGTCTCGACGGCCACAGTACTTTTGGCCACCAGGTGCTGCTTAACGATTATATCGTAAAACTGAAACCGAAAGTGGTTATTTTCCTGACCGGCGTGAATGATATCGAAAATGATGGTCCGTCGTTCTTTGACAAGCTGCATGTAAGAAATTCATACCCGGATCTCTTGAATTTTATCTATAACAACAGCGAAGTAGTTAGTTTAATAATCAACCTGGCGCGCGGTGCCAGGGCCCAGCGGCTGAACAATACCACGCAGGAATGGAAAAGGCCGGGCTCGCTTGGTGAACTGATCATGAGTAAAGAACAAATTAGCGACCGCCTGCAAAAGCAGGATAAATATCTGCAGCAGTACGCTCTACGCCTTTCGCGGCTGGCAGATACATGTATCCGCAATAATATTCAACCCATATTTCTTACGCAACCAAACCTTTATGGTTTTGGTGTTGATAGCGTAACCGGGGTAAACCTGGAAACCGCAAAGGTTGAAGAAAACATGAATGGCGGGCTGCTGCAGCAACTGCTCGAACTCTACAATGCGAGGGTCAGGCAGGTGTGCGACGAGAAGAAGGTGCCATACATAGATTTAGCCACCAAAATGCCGAAGAACAGCCTTTATTACTACGATCAGACACATTATACAAACGAGGGCGCGGAAAAGGTGGCGCAGATCGTTGAAGAGAAATTAAAGGAAATACTGGGAAGGCACTAACTTCAACAAAACGACTTCAGGAATATGAAAATGCTACGGAAAACGATTAAAGCCATCGTGGTGATCGTATTGCTAAAAGTAGTTACGCTCATACTCGACAGGTTGTCGCCTGACAGCATAATGTTTCACAGGCAATTTCTTTTTTCGTTGCAAATTCTTGTGGTCGTTTGGCTCCTGGTCAGTTTGTTGCTTTTTATTTTTAAGGCTGGCAAATCGTGGGTTGCGCGATTCCTGCCGGTGTTGATTGTGATGGCGGTGTTGGGTGTTGATATCCTGTTTTCTTTCTGGATAGAAAACCCATCCGGAATCCCGGGATTTTTGAGAAAAGAATTCAAGGATTACTACGCGGCATTTGAACGCAATGTCATCGAATACGAACCGTGTTCGGTGTTCGACAGCACATATTCATTCAAAATCATACCGGGCCTTGCGTTCAACTACGGAAACATTGAATACAGGAACAACTATGTAGTCAACAGCGAATCGTTGCGGGATGATGAAGGGGCGCTGATGGGGCCGCAGGTGATTTGCGTTGGCAATGCTTACACGATAGGGGTGGGCGCCGACCAGGACAAGACATTTCCGTCATTGCTTGAAAAGGATATCAATCAGCTGGTGTTAAATACGGGTAACACATCGTACGGAACGTACCGCGAAATGAAACGCATTGCAGAAAGCGACACATCTTACCTGAAATATATTGTTGTTCAGTACTCAAAATACGATGTTTATGAAAATGCGGCTTACATCGATGGAAGACCGCCTTTTAAGGTGACGTCGGACAGCCTGTACAAAAAAGCCCGGACAGAATACAGGTGGAAGAGGGAATATTTTCCCGGCAAGTATGCGATGACGATAAGTTACAACTGGGCGAAAAAGATGGTGAACAAGCTGAGGCAGAAACGTCATTTTCTGTCGGCTGACCCCGTTGTGTCGGCGGATTATTTTCTCAAGGTACTCGACCGGTTCAAGCCGGCGCCACACGTAAAAATTATTGTTACAGAAGTGAATGATTTCAGGGATTTGAATAGTGGTTTTCTTCCGGCAGTGGACTCATTGCTGAAGAAGCCGGAATTCTCTTCACTGAGAAACATGGTTCAAACCACCAGCGTCGCTGATGTGCTGGATCGTGGCGATTATTATATTATAGACGCGAATCTTCGCAGCTCGGGTCATCAGAAAATCGCGCGGCGCATCGCGGATATTATTCTGAAAGATTCAGCGCAATGAGAACCTACACCAATCTTTTTAAGAACAAGCTGATCGTTCTTGCCACGTTCACTGGCGCTGCTCTTATCATTTTTGCTCCTTCTACGGGACGGATTTTTTTGTCTGACGACTATTGCACACTGCATAACGTTGTTGAGAATAATTCTATCTGGCTCGAAACATTTTTCCGACCCATCGGCGACCTCACACTGATGTGGAGCTATAAATTAACAGGATGGAACCCGTTTTACTTCTATCTCACCAATATTATTCTTCATGCTGTAAATAGTTTCCTGCTGTATGTTTTTTGCCTGGAATGGTTCGGGCGGGAGAGCCGGTACGTATTTTTCGCTGTTGCCGCTGGATTAATATTTCTCACCTATCCTTCGCATTCCGAACCCATATTGTGGGCGATAGGAAGGGGAGTATCCCTCGCTGTGTTTTTTTCGCTGTTGGCAATGATCACTGTGATCGGTAATATCAGAACCGATGTTAAGTATATTCTCGCAGGACTTTTATACTTTATTGCGTTAGCATGTTATGAAAGCGTGTTGCTGCTCCCGGTAATTCTATGTTTTCTGTCGCAACGCACATCGCGAAAGTTCGCCATCCGAATGGCGATCGTATTGACAGCCGCTCTCTTTCTTCATCTTTTATTGCGTTACTATCTTACCGGTGGAATCTGGCGTGCATACAACGGGGTAATTTTCACCAAAGATCTTATTCAGTACCTCACCACATTCTCCAAGATTCTGCTAAGGCTGTTTATTCCCCCATTCGATTATCCATTATTTTTCACCTTATGCGGCGTTGTGGTTTATGCTATTTTGACGGTGGTACTTTACAACAACCGCAAACGCTTCGAGAGCGACCGATTATTTACAAACACGTTATTATTGGTAGTGACAGGGTTGCTGTCAACGATCCTGGTGGCGTTGTCGTTTGGTTTGAGCACGCGCACGTCGGAGGGCGACAGGCTCATGTATTTTCCTTCTGTATTTTACTCCATTCTTTTATCATTTTTAACCGTACGCCTTATTTATACATTGAGATGGTCGTTGCTGGCGGTAGTGTTGATTGTTGTTGTGCAATCGGCCTTCCTTGTAATAAACCAGGGGAATTGGAACCGGGCATCGGAAATGGCGGCGAAAGTACTGAACGGTGTTGCGCGGCATCCGCAAAGGCCGTTATACATCATCAATATGCCGTCCGATTATTATGGAGCATATGTTTTCCGGAATTGTTTGCCCGAGGCGCTTTCTCATTATGGTATGGACACGTCGGGTGTAAGGATTGTGAATATTCTTCGGTCCGCCGAAATGGAAATACGAAAAATTCCGATTGCGCCTGAAACGAAGGGAGTTCGGACATTCATCTGGCCGGAAACACTGCTTGAAGTAAGAAGGGATTCTGTGATATCGATGACACTCGGGTCCGATTCTGCGATAGCAGTGAATGTTCCGGCATCGTCGTTTCTGTACTGGAACAACAACGATCTTGTTCCGCTAATGAAAACGTCGGCTGTTCCGGCGCCGCAATAAATATCCGGATATTACTTCAGGGAAATGGTTCTCTGGATATATTTTCCGATCATATCAAACTCCAGGTTCACTTTGCCGCCTGCTTTTACATTTTTAATATTGGTGTGCTCGTAGGTGTACGGAATGATCGCGACGGTAAAGCCGGTGCCGGTTACGTTATAACAGGTGAGACTTATCCCGTTAACGCATATTGACCCTTTCTCAATCACGAGTGGTGCGAATGATGGGAGAAAGCTGAATTGGTATTCCCAACTGCCGTTTTTTGACTCGACGCTGGTGCAAATGCCGGGGGTGTCGACATGTCCCTGCACGATGTGCCCGTCGAGGCGGCCATTGAGCTGCATACATCTTTCGAGGTTTACCAGGTCGCCCACGCGCCACTCGCCGAGGTTTGTTTTCCCGAGAGTTTCCTGTACAGCGGTTACCCGGTGCTGGTTATTGGCGGCCTGTTCTACGGTAAGGCAGGCCCCGTTGTGAGACAGGCTCTGGTCGGTTTTGAGTTCATGGGAGATAGGCGAGGAAATCCAGAAAATCCGGCCCGATCCCTCTTCTGTAATAGATTCTACTTTGCCCGTGGCCTCGATAATGCCTGTAAACATGCTTACAAAAATGAGGGAAATTTGATTAAAGTTTATTATCTTTGCAATCCCGAAAAAATTAAAAGGGGTAATTAAAGTATGCTGATCATTGATTCAAAAGATTGCGAAAACATTGACAAAGCGCTGAAAAAGTATAAGAAGAAGTTTGAAAAAGCAAAGATCCTGTTGCAGTTGAGGGAGCGTCAGTCATTCACCAAGCCGTCTGTAAGACGCAGGGGCCAGGTGTTGAAGGCAATATACAAGCAGAAAGTGGCCAGCGGGGAGATCGAAGTTTAATAATCTGTATTACAAATGTGTTATAATATTTGAAGGCTACCGGAAGGTGGCCTTTTGTTTTGCCCGATGTTGCGGATAATGCTAAATTCACAGGGCATTTATGCAGAGAATCCTTTCATCCGAGATTGCCTCCTTTACCGAATACCTGAAATTCGAAAAAAGGTATTCGGCACACACCGTAAGGTCGTACCACGACGATCTTCTACAATTCCAGGATCATATAGAATCGGTTTTTGGCCCTATGAAGCCTGCGGATATCACGCCGGCGATCATAAGGAGCTGGCTGGCTTCACTTAAGTCGGACAAACTGAGCTCGAGAAGCATCAACAGGAAGATATCTACGCTGAAATCCTTCTTTAAACACGCTATCAGAACGGGAACGCTGAAAAAGAACCCGCTGACGGGCGTTGTATCGCCAAAAATGTCGAAGAGGCTGCCGGCATTTGTGGAAGAAAAAGACATGAAAACGTTGTTCGGGCATGTGGAATTTACCGACGACTGGAACGGGTATACGGGCAGGCTGGCGCTGGCAATGCTTTATGAGCTTGGACTGCGCCTGTCGGAGCTTATAAACTGCAAAATTTCGCAGGTTGACTTTGCTAATAAGCATATAAAGGTGTTGGGTAAGGGGAACAAGGAACGGATTATACCGGCGGGATCGCGTTTACTGGCAGATATCAAAGAATATATTCATAAGAAGGCCGCGGAATTTGAGAAATACGACCGTATTTACCTGCTGGTAAACGACAAGGGGAAGAAACTATATCCGAAATACATCTACCGGTTGACGACGAAATATCTGCCGGAGGTTACTACTATCAAAAAGAAAAGTCCGCACGTATTGCGGCACAGTTTCGCGACACATTTAATGAACAATGGGGCAGAGCTGAACGCCGTGAAGGAGTTGCTTGGGCATGCGAGTCTTGCCGCGACGCAGGTGTATACACACAACACGATTGAGAAGTTAAAAAGCGTGTATAAAAATGCCCATCCGAGAGCGTGAAAAAACATCGTGAAAACTGATAAAAATCAGTTGGTGAATTTTGACAAACCAGGGTTGGTGTTGTATCTTCATAAGCCCACGTGGAAGTTCTTTCAATTATTGTTTCACTGTTTAAAATTAGAGATGCTATGAACGTAAACATTCAAACTGTGAGGTTCAATCCGGACGTGAGATTAACAGAGTACGTTAACCGAAAATTGGACAAGCTTCAGACATTTCATGACAGAATAATTAAAGTAGATGTATTTCTGAAATTAGACAACGTAGTACACACGATAAAAGATAAAATCGCGGAGATCAGGGTACAAATTCCGAGGTACCAGTTCTTTGTAAAAGCATCATCAAAATCCTTTGAAGAATCGTTCGACAATGCGTTGGAATCACTCGTCAACCAGATAAAAAGAAAAAAAGAAAAGCAAATTGCTTAGATAAAAAAACCTCCTCCCCGGAGGTTTTTTACTTTAACAAAGGCCGTTAAAAAATTCTTTTTCAAAATTTTTCGATTTAACAAATTCGTTTACCTTTGCCTTCCCAAAAAATCCGGGGTAACTTTGATTTTGTTGGGGAGTTCTTTAAAGATTTGGGCGTCAATTTTTTACTCAAACAAAAAATTGCCAGAGTAGCTCAGTTGGTAGAGCAGCTGATTTGTAATCAGCTGGTCGGGGGTTCGAGTCCCTTCTCTGGCTCTGGGTGAAGGGCAAGTAGCCAAGTGGCCAACGGCAACAGACTGTAAATCTGTCCTCTTCGGAGTTCGGTGGTTCGAATCCATCCTTGCCCACTCGGTTGAAACAGTTCTTGTATATTTTTTATAACGCGGGAGTAGCTCAGTTGGTAGAGCGACAGCCTTCCAAGCTGTAGGTCGCGGGTTCGAACCTCGTCTCCCGCTCTCTTCCAGGTGAATTGCTGCCGGAGCGCCGTTGTAGCTCAGTGGTAGAGCACTTCCTTGGTAGGGAAGAGGTCGTGAGTTCGATCCTCACTAACGGCTCAAGAAAATAGAAAGAGAAACAGAAAGAGAAAGATTAAATATAACACCCACTATTAAAAACACATATAATGTCAAAAGAGACTTTTAAGAGGGACAAACCACACGTTAACGTTGGTACCATTGGTCACGTTGACCACGGAAAAACTACTTTGACTGCGGCTATCACAAGCATTCTTGCTTCAAGGGGTATGGCGCAGGCAAAAAAATACGATGAAATCGATGCCGCTCCTGAAGAGAAGGAGAGAGGTATCACCATCAACACCGCTCACGTTGAGTATCAGACGGCAAACCGTCACTACGCTCACGTTGACTGTCCTGGTCACGCTGACTATGTGAAGAACATGATCACGGGTGCAGCCCAGATGGACGGCGCTATTCTCGTAGTTGCCGCCACAGATGGTCCTATGCCGCAAACAAAAGAACACATCCTTCTTGCGCGCCAGGTGGGTGTACCACGCATCGTGGTGTTCATGAACAAGGTTGACCTCGTTGATGACGCCGAGCTGCTGGAACTCGTTGAAATGGAAATCCGCGAATTACTTACATCATACGGTTTCGATGGCGACAATACGCCAATCATCAAAGGTTCTGCTACCGGCGCCCTCGCTGGTGAAGACAAGTGGGTGAAGGCAATCGATGAACTCATGGAAGCAGTAGACACTTACATTCCGCTGCCTCCGCGCCCGGTTGATCAGCCATTCCTGATGAGTGTCGAAGACGTATTCTCTATCACAGGTCGTGGTACAGTTGCTACCGGACGTATCGAAAGAGGCCGCATTAAAGTGGGTGAGGCTATCGAAATCGTGGGTCTCCAGGAAACGCCGCTCAGCTCTACCGTAACAGGTGTTGAGATGTTTCGTAAACTCCTCGACCAGGGTGAAGCTGGCGATAACGCAGGTCTTCTCCTTCGTGGTATTGAAAAGAACCAGGTGCGCAGGGGTATGGTACTTTGCAAACCCGGATCTATCACCCCGCACACAGAATTTAAAGGCGAAGTATACGTTCTTAGCAAGGAAGAAGGCGGACGTCACACTCCGTTCTTCAACAAATACCGTCCCCAGTTCTATTTCCGTACAACAGACGTTACAGGAGAAGTTGAACTGAACGCGGGTACTGAAATGGTGATGCCTGGTGATAACACCAACCTTACTGTGAAGCTCATCCAGCCTATCGCGATGGAAAAAGGTCTTAAGTTCGCGATTCGTGAAGGTGGCCGTACAGTAGGTGCAGGACAGGTAACCGAGATTCTGAAATAAGGAATCATTTGCGCCGCTTTAAGGCAGGCTTTACAAATGATTGTCTATATTTGCACATATTTCTAAAAGCTGTTTCGCCCCCGCGGAATAGCTTTTAGCTTTCTTAAGGCATTAGTTCTTTACGGGCATAGTTCAATGGTAGAATAGAGGTCTCCAAAACCTTTGATCAGGGTTCGAATCCTTGTGCCCGTGCAGCGTAATAGAAAAAATCAAACCGGATGAACAAGGTAACAACATATTTGAGGGAGTCGTACAGGGAACTGCTCGAGAAAGTGAGTTGGCCCTCATGGACGCAGCTCCAGCAATCCACGCTGATCGTGCTCGTCGCGACCCTCATTATTACAGGCATCGTATGGGCGATGGACCTCGTGGCGCAATCGGGCCTGAAATTAATTTACTCATTCTTTGCATAATGGAAAATCAAGCAATACAAAAGGAGCAGGAGGCAGCACCACAAAAGGAAACAAAGTGGTATGTACTGCGCGTGGTGAGTGGCAAAGAACGCAAAGTGAAAGAATATCTTGACAAAGAAATTTCACGCGGCGGCTGGGGCGAAGTAGTGAAGCAGGTATTTCTTCCTGTAGAGAAAGTGTACAAGGTGCAGAACGGAAAAAAAGTAATGCGCGAAAGAAACTACTATCCCGGTTATGTAATGATAGAGGTAATCGAAGGAAAATTATCCGACGACCTTCGCGATGCTATAAAGAACACCACCAATGTTATTCATTTCCTCGGAAAAGATGATCCCATCGCACTGCGTAAAGCTGAAGTAAATAAAATGCTCGGCAAAATGGACGAGATGGCCGAAGCAGGCGGCGTGAGCATGAGCGAACCATTCATCGTTGGAGAAACGATAAAGATCATCGAAGGACCATTTAACGACTTCAATGGAATTATCGAAGAAGTAAACGATGAAAAGAAGAAATTGAAAGTAACAGTAAAAATATTCGGACGTTCAACACCTGTTGAACTCAATTATATGCAGGTGGAAAAACTTGCGTAGATAAAAGCTAATCGCCGGGAGCGATACTTAAAACAAAAGCCTCCAGATTTTTATCGGGAGGCTTTTTTATTTTGAATGGCTGCTTTATTCATTGTCGCTTGTGCCACCTGGCTGGCTTATGGGAGCTTCCCAGGCTGAAGGTTCACTTACAGGAGCAGAAGCTGGCGCGCTTTCAGCGGGTCTTGCTGCGGGAGCTCTTTTAGCTGCTTTTTTCCTGGCTGCTTTTTTAGGAGCTGCTTTCTTCTTCGCTGCTTTTTTTGGAGCAGCTTTCCTGGCAGCTTTTTTCGCAGATTTTTTGGCAGCTTTTTTAGCTGCTTTTTTCTTCGGTGCTGCTCTTCTCTTCGCGGCTTTTTTAGCCCCTCCCTTACGTGCACCTCTTTTGGCTGTTTTTTTCGCAGCTTTTTTCGCTGCTTTCTTTTTACCGCCTTTTTTTGCAGCGGATTTGCGGGCTCCACCAGTTCTGCGAGATGATTTTTTAGCGGCTTTTTTAGCAGACTTTTTCTTTGCTTTGGCCATAACTAGGATGTGTTTTTGTTATTGGAAAATTTATTGTGTTAGTAAAACATAAACTTAAGTAAAAGCTACGTAGAATAATTTAAAAAATAAAAATCTTATAAAATAATTTCACTATCTTTGCGACCCCCAAATAAGAAGTAATATTCTGTTTGAGTTTGGGAGTTCCGGATTAAAGGCCGGAACGCTAACACCAAAAACAAAAATTATGGCAAAAGAAATCAGCGGCTTTGTTAAGCTGCAGGTGAAAGGAGGCCAGGCAAATCCTGCGCCCCCGGTTGGTCCGGCTCTAGGTTCGAAGGGTGTGAACATAATGGAATTCTGCAAACAGTTCAACGCCCGCACTCAGGATAAGCCCGGCAAAGTACTCCCGGTAGTCATCACCGTTTATTCAGACAAGTCTTTCGATTTTATCATTAAAACAGCTCCCGCTGCCGTTCAGCTGCTCGAAGCCGCGAAACTGCAGGGTGGTTCCAAAGAACCTAACCGCAGTAAAGTAGGTAAGGTTAACTGGCAACAGGTTGAAGCGATCGCTAAAGACAAAATGAGCGATCTGAACTGCTTCACCATAGAAAGCGCCATGAAAATGGTCGCCGGAACCGCACGTAGCATGGGCATCACCGTTGAAGGCGACGCTCCGTGGGACAAAAACTAAAATTGTTAAGGATAAAATTGAACGACAATGAAACTTCCTAAAAAAAGAAAAGCGGTAGAATCTAAAGTTGACAGGAATAAGGTTTATTCCCTGAAAGAAGCTTCCACCCTGGTAAAGGATGTGAATACAACAAAGTTTGATGCTTCCGTGGATCTGCATATACGCCTCGGCGTTGACCCGAAAAAAGCCGACCAGGCTATCAGGGGAACAGTAAGCCTTCCACATGGAACCGGTAAAACCAAAAGAGTTCTTGTTCTCTGCACCCCCGATAAGGAAGCAGAAGCAAAATCCGCAGGTGCAGACTATGTAGGACTTGATGAATTTGTTCAGAAAATAGAAGGCGGATGGGTAGATGTAGACGTGATCGTGGCAACACCTTCAGTGATGCCAAAGATTGGTAAGCTCGGTAAAATCCTCGGCCCGCGTAACCTGATGCCTAACCCGAAAACAGGTACCGTAACAAACGACGTTGCAGCTGCTGTTAACGAAGTGAAAGGCGGTAAAATCGCGTTTAAGGTCGACAAGGCAGGAATCATTCACGCGTCAATCGGCCGTGTGAGTTTCACACCTGAAAAAATTACCGAGAACAGCCACGAGCTCATCAACGCTATTGTAAAGGCTAAGCCATCATCGGCGAAAGGTACTTACCTGAAAAGCGTTTACATGGCCAGTTCTATGAGCCCCGGCATCGCTGTTGACACGAAAACATTAATGAACTGATCAAACTATTTGTCATGACCAAGCAAGAAAAAAATGAAGTAATTGACGTGCTGAAGGAAAAATTCGGACAGTACAACAACTTCTATATAACAGATACAGAATCGCTCACCGTTGAACAGGTGAACAAACTGCGTGGCATTTGCTTCAGCAAGAAAGTAGAAATGAAGGTGGCCAAGAACACGCTCATCAAAAAAGCGCTCGAAGCCATCAACAACGACCGTTTTGCAAACGTGTATGAGTCGCTTCACGGCGTAACAGCTCTTCTGTTTTCTGAAAACCCGAAAGAACCCGCTCTTATCATCAGCAATTTCCGTAAGGAAGGTGGCGACAAGATGGAGAAACCCGTCTTAAAAGCAGCTTTCATTGACGGTGATGTATATGCGGGCGACAACCAGCTGAAAGCGTTAACTACTCTTAAGAGCAAGAACGATCTTATCGGCGAAATCATCGGGTTGCTTCAATCGCCGGCGAAGAATGTTATCAGCGGCCTGAATGCCGGTGCAAAGCTCGCAGGATTGGTGAAAGCCTTGGAAGAAAGAGCAGCGAAAGCATAACACGTGAAGCGTGAAACGTGAGGCGATATCGCTTCACACTTCACGCCTCACGCATCACGATAAACGCCCCGCCCGGAGGGCAAATCCTGGCAATTTTTTTAAACCATCCGACGGATCCGCCAATTAAGCGGGCGTGAAGCCGGAAAAAATTAAAACAACATGGCAGATTTAAAAGCATTCGCAGAACAGTTGGTTAACCTGACTGTAAAAGAAGTAAACGAACTCGCAACAATTCTTAAAGACGAGTACGGCATCGAGCCCGCTGCTGCTGCAGTGGCTGTTGCTGCTGGTGGTGGTGCCGCTGCAGGCGCTGCTCCCGCTGCTGAAGAAAAAACTGCGTTCAACGTAGTTCTGAAAAGCGGTGGAGCTAACAAGCTCAACGTAGTGAAGATTGTAAAAGATCTCACCGGTCTCGGACTGAAAGAAGCTAAAGACCTCGTTGACCAGGCTCCAAAGCCAATCAAGGAAGGTGTTAGCAAAGCAGATGCTGATGCAATGGTAGCTAAGCTGAAAGAAGCTGGCGCCGATGTGGAAATTCAGTAATCAGCGGTTAACCAACGTTCATCATTTTATTTTTAAAGACCTCCTTCGGGAGGTCTTTTTTTATGAATCAAGTTTACTGTTAATCAAAGTTGTGCGGCAATGGCGCACTTATTAAAAAAATATTTTTTTGAAAATTGAGTACTTTTTAAGTTATTTTATTAACCCAATAGAGGTTAATTCAAAACTAACTGTATGCCCCAATCGCGAGGAAACAAGCGGCTTGAGAAGATTTTCTCCAATACTTCGGCTAAACAACGGATTGGCATAAAACGGATCATCAGCAATCTCTTCTATCACACCACTCATTCTAACCTCGAATTAAGCAAGATCACAGAATTCAGCATACCCACGGTATCTGCCCTGCTCGACACACTTATCGACAGTAACCTGGTGCAACCTACCGGCCAGGGTAGTTCGAGCGGTGGCCGCAAACCACAGCAATACGGGCTAAGCAAAACCTTCGGTTATATAGTGGCGGTTTACATCGATCAATACTACACCCACCTGGCCATTCTTTCGCTTACGCGTCAGCATGTGGTTGAACCACGCATTATAAACCTCAATCTCTACGAAAATAAAAACGGCACCTCTATTCTTTGCGAGTCTGTAAAACAGTTTGTCGATGATTCAAAGATCGATAAGGATGAGATCATCGGGGTGGGTGTGGGAATGCCGGGATTGATAGATGTGAAGAAAGGACTCAACCATACATTTTTCCAGGATGCGGATAACGGTATCAGGCAGCTGTTGTCGGAAAAGCTTTCCCTGCCCGTGTTTATTGAAAACGACTCGAATGTTCTCGCGCTCGGCGAAACAAAATTCGGTTTCGCCAAGTACAGCCAGAATGTTTTGGTAGTAAATGCGAGTTGGGGTGTTGGATTGGGTATGGTGTTGAATGGCGAGTTGTTTCATGGGCATGCGGGCTTCGCGGGTGAGTTCAGCCATATTCCATTAAACGAAAATGGAATCCTGTGTTCCTGCGGCAAGCAGGGATGCCTCGAAACAGAATGTTCGGCCACAGCGCTCGCGCGGCTGGCGAAAGAAGGAATAAGGAATGGAAAGATGAGTTCGCTCTCGAACATGCGCGATGAAGACCTAGAAAAACTGGAAGCGGAGCTGGTAATAGAAGCCGCGAATAACGGCGATCAGTATTCCGTACAGATACTATGGCAGATTGGATACAATTTAGGCAAAGGACTCGCCAGTCTCATTCACCTGTTAAATCCGGAAGTGATTGTAGTGAGCGGTCGTTTGGCAAAAGCAAATAAATATATTCTTACCCCTATCGAACATAGCCTCAACAAGTACTCTATACCCCGCTTAAGGAGGAGCACGCACGTGGTGATCTCCGAATTAAGTAAGGAGGCAGGCTTTATGGGATGTGCATCCCTTGTTATTGAAAACGTATTTGGTCACACCCGCGAACGGTTCATCCCGTCTGGCTCGTCCGTGCCGACAGGATTGCTCCGTGTAAACTAAACTTAGCCGATAGAAGAGACGATTCATCATTTATTGTAAACCAACCAAAACTTCGACATGAAAAAGCAAATTCGAATTAGCATCGCTTTGCTCTTATCCTTGTTCGTGTCACTGGTTTCCGTTGCTCAGGAGAAAAAGACAGTCAGCGGAACAGTAAGCGACAGTAAGGGCTCTGCGTTGCAAGGTGCAGCGATCACTGAAAAGGGCACCTCAAACACAGTTGTTTCGGACGCAGCAGGTGCATTCAGGATCTCTGTTGCTCCGCGTGCAACACTACAGGTGACGTTTGTAGGTTTCCAAACACGCGAGATCGCGGTTGGAGAAGCCGGAAGCTACTCTGTACAGCTATCGGAAAGCCAGAATACACTTGAGGAAGTGGTAGTCACTTCCCTTGGTATCAGCAGGGAACAAAAAGCATTGGGATATGCCGTGAGCACGGTAAAAGCAGAACAGCTTACACAAGCCGGAACTCCCAATTTCGCTACCGCATTGTATGGTAAAGCGCCCGGTGTAAGAATCGGTACAACTCCCGGTGGAGCAACAAGCGCTGTAAACATCACTATCCGTGGCGTGAACTCGATCACCGGAAAAAATCAGCCGCTCATTGTACTTGATGGTGTTCCCATCCGTGACGGTGAAGTGAGAAACAACGACTACTGGGGCGACCAGCGTCTTCGCGGAAACGGATTACTCGATCTTAACCCGGAAGATATTGAAAGCATCACCATCCTGAAAGGTGCATCTGCTGCCGCATTGTACGGATCGGAAGCAGTGAATGGTGTGGTATTGGTAACCACAAAGAGTGGTAAAGGCAAAAAAGGATTTAACCTCGATGTTACCGCCAACTACAGCAGGGATGAAGTAGCCTATCTTCCGAGATATCAGAACGTGAGAGGACCCGGCGCGCCACTGCATGTTTCAAATGGTGGTCAGAATGAAGACGGGTTTGTTTATGTTGACACCGATGGCGATGGCACCCCTGAAACAAGAGGTGTGGGTGGCTTTACCATCAACTTCGGTCCTAAGTTCGACGGACAGCCTACTCTAACATGGGATGGGAAAGTGAGACCATATGTTGCACAGGAAGACAACTACAAGGGTCTGTTCAGGGCCGCAAACAATTCCAGCATTACTGCTGCGATTTCACAGGGTTCGGAAAATTCCAGCCTGAGATTTTCACTCACGAGGCAAACTAACCAGGGTGTGAGCCTTGGAGCGGAAAACCAAAAGAACATCGCGAACCTGAATACAAGCTTCAAACTTGGCAAACGCGTTACCACCGACCTGATGGTGAACTTCATCAATCAGAATACGAAAAACCGTCCTTACTCAATCGACCGTATGATCAACAACTTTACCGGTATGATGGGCAGGTTCGATAATTCCGATTGGTATCTCGACAAATACAAATCAAGTCTCGGTTATCGTTTCACTACCGGCACTGAGCAAAGCTTAACTCCTGATGAAAATATTATCTACAATGGATTCAGGGCCGATATAGCCGACTACGTATGGAGAGTAAAGGAACATCATGAAGAAGAAAAGAGCAACCGTGTAATCGCGAGCCTTACCAACACATGGCAGATAGTAGACGCTCTTCGTTTAAGAACGAGGATCGCAACTGACTTCACTTCGATGAAAACAGAAATCCGCCAGGCAACAGAAGCTCCGCTTGCATTCCGCAATTCAGGTTACTTTGGTCTCAACAATTATAACAGCACGCTTGTTTACGGAGATGCGTTGTTGACATACTCGAAGTTTATCACTCCTGATATCGAACTGAACGTGATGGGAGGTTATACTGCCACCAAACAGAATGATGCGAACCTGACGTCAGGAACAAGAACAGGATTGAGCGTGGAAAACTGGTTCGATCTTAAAGCTTCCGTGGATCTTCCCACAGTTAACTCTACAAGATTGAATCTTGTAAAAGATGCGTTCCTCGGAACAATCAATGCGAACTACAAAGACTTTCTGTTTGTAGAAGGTACCCTTCGTCGCGACCGGACTTCTGTAATGAATCCGAAAGACAACGCGTTCGTATATCCTTCTGTTAACTCGAGTTTGATCCTTAGCGAAGCGTTCAATCTTCCTTCCGTGTTTACTTATGCCAAGATCAGGGGATCATGGGGAATCGTGGGTAACTACCCCGACATCTACGCCGCTAACATAGCATATGACCAGAACACACTCGGCGTCCAGGAAACAGGCGGACGTCCCGTATTGTACACCACTATTTCTCCAACATTCGGAAACGATGGTATCAGGCCCGAAGAAAAACATGAGTTTGAATTTGGTCTTGAAACACGCCTGTTCTCTAACAGGATGGGTGTAGAGGTTTCTTACTACAATGCACAGATCAGGGATCAGATACTTCCGCTCACCATTCCTTCAAGCGCAGGTGCTACTTCAGTACTCACCAACATCGGAACACTGCGTAACAAAGGCGTGGAAATAGCTATCAATGGAACACCTGTTCAGTCGGGCAATTTCAAATGGGATGTTGCGATCAACTTCGCAAAAAACGTGAACGTTGTTGAAAAGCTTGCGACAGGTTCAAATGAACTGTTGCATGCCGACTACGACGGAAACGCTGCGCAGTTGAAATCTGTAATCGGCCAGGCAATGGGTGATTTTTATATTCACCCGGTTGCCAGGAATGAAAAAGGCGAAGCTATCATAGAAGATATCGGGTTAAACAAACTCGCCGATACACTTGTGAGGGCAGGTAACACCATGCCGAAAATGGTTGGCGGTATTTCCAACACATTTGCTTACAAAAACTTTTCACTTGACGTAATGGTAGACTTCAGGCTTGGCGGATATGTAATGCCAACAGGTATCAACTGGATGATCAGCCGCGGTCTGCTTGAAGAAAGTTTGAAATACATGGATGCTGAAAGCGGAGGTTTGAGATATTATGTTGATGGTTCAGGCAAAGGCGTTCAGACATCCGGCGACCAGGGACCGAATGGTGAAAAAGTATTCAATGATGGTATGCTGATACCTGGTGTAACACAGGATGGAAATCCAAACACTAATGTTATATCACAGGCCTTCTACTACTGGAACGTTTACAACTGGGGTGGTCCTCAGTACAGCTATTCACGTTACGAGTTGTACGTTCAGAAGAATTCTTATGTGAAGATGAGGGAGCTTGCGTTGAACTACAACCTGCCTACAAAACTTGCAGCAAAAATCGGCGCGAAGAGACTTCAGTTGTCTGTATTCGGAAGAAACCTTTTCTATATCTACAGAACAATAAAGGATATGGACGCTGAACAAACAACAGCAGGTTCAAGATGGTTCCAGAACGTAAATAATGCAGGAACAAATCCATCTACCAGGAGCTATGGTGTGATGCTGAGAACCAGTTTCTGATAATTGTAACACTATTAAAAAATAAGTATGAAAAAGATATTATTTCTTGCGGTAGTGCTTACAGGGTTTACGGCCTGCCAAAAGTCGGATTTCGAGGAGAACTATGCGGACCCTGGCAAGATAGCTACCACGAACGTTGAAAAACAGTTTACAGGAATGATCGTAACAAACAGGGAGTACGTTGTTCCGTCTTACTGGAATTATTTCGTAGTGTTGAGAACATCAATTAACCGTTATGTTCAGGCAGTGGGTTGGGAAAATGGCGCCAACCAGTACATACCGCCCGCAGCCGGCGTGAGCGACAGGTGGAACAACTACTATAATTTTCTCGCGCAGTTCCGTGAGCTGGAGAAAGTTTACAATGCGTTGCCCGCTGAATCGCAGGCACAGAACCGCATATTCATGATCGCGGCTACCGTTTATTTCTACGATCACACACAGAAAGTGATAGATCTCCATGGTGATATTCCGTGGACAGCAGCAGGAAAACTAAGCACTAACGGTGGTGAC
This sequence comes from Chitinophagaceae bacterium, assembly GCA_016786745.1. Classification (GTDB taxonomy): domain Bacteria; phylum Bacteroidota; class Bacteroidia; order Chitinophagales; family Chitinophagaceae; genus Flavitalea. The sequence continues at coordinate 23,589 of JAEUVS010000164.1, forward strand.
TATGCGAACTCCTACCCCGCGTACGACAGGGCGCAGGACATTTACACTAAAATGCTCGACGATCTGAAAGGAATAGCCGCGGAGTTGAATACTATCGAAGTGCCTGCCGGTATCTTCGCTGGCTTCAAAACGCAGGATCTGATCAATAAGGGAGATAATGAAAAATGGAAGAGGTATGTAAACTCTTTGAGATTAAGAATGCTCATGAGGGTTTCTGATGCGACTGATTTTTCTGCAAGAGCCGCAAGTGAAATTGCCGAGATACTTGGTAATCCGTCGCAGTATCCGCTGGTAACGGAAAACAGCCAGAATATTCAGATCAACATTTTCGATTTGAACTCTGCCATCAACTCGCAGGGTTTTCAATCTGGTCTTGAAGACTGGAACGGAAACATAGCGGGTGCAGAAATGATTGATCATATGAAGGCAAGCGCCGATCCGAGGCTGCCGGCTATTTTCGAACCGGGAGCAAATGCGGCCGGTGAATTTACCGGTCTCGACCAGATGCTTACCGGCGCCAACCAGGCTTCCCTGATCGCCGGTGGAACAATCGCTATTTACAATCGTTCTACGATCAGCAGGAACGACTTTTTCCCCGGTATGCTTATCAACGCTGCGGAAATTAGCTTCTATCTCTCCGAATATTATTTGAAGAATGGAGATGATGCGGCTGCCAAAACAGCTTATGAAAACGGTATTCGCCAGTCGACCGACTTTTATTATTGGGTAAGAACGCTTACAAATGATAACACTTCGCCGGCCCTCGACCCGCTTGATCCCGCTGATGTAGACGCATATATCGCGAGTCCTGGGGTTGACTGGGATGCTGCGGCAGATGATGACGCGAAGCTGAAGCTTATTGCTACTGAAAAATGGATCAACTACAATGTGATTCAACCGCTTGAAAGCTGGTCGGAGCTCAGGAGGCTTGATAAGCTCGACTTTGACTTCGAAATTGATAATTCAAGTGCACAGCAGCAACCGCCCACCCGGTGGTTCTACCCGGGAAGCGAGTCGACCTACAATTCCCAGAACTATGAAGCTGTAAGATCATCCGACAACCTGACGACCCGGTTGTTTTGGGATGTTCAATAAAATCGTGTTTTGGTGCCGGTAACGGCATAGGTGTATGATAAAAATCACATATGTAAAAAGCTGCTTCTGAGATGGGGCAGCTTTTTGTTATTTTCGCTACAATTGTTTGTTTTTCATGGGAATTCCTTACCTTTGCCGTCCGAATTTCTCAAAAAAAATTGTAGACGTAAGTTATCAACGATCGTAATAACATAGCTTACTGAATTGTATTACAGGGAATTAGTTACTGGTTCCCCTGTGATATTTTTCTGTCTATACGGGTTTTGATGTTCGAACAATTAAACCGGATTTAAAACATATGTCTTCAACCAAATTGCAAAACAGGGTCAACTTCGGAAAAACAAAAAACCTGGCTGAAGCTCCTGATCTTCTTGAAGTCCAGATCCAGTCTTTCAAAGAATTCTTCCAGCTAGAAACTACTCCGGACAAGCGTAACATCGAAGGATTGTTTAAGGTGTTCAAGGAAAATTTTCCTATCACGGACACCCGCAACATTTTCATGTTGGAATTTCTTGACTACTTCATTGATCCGCCCCGCTACACTATCGAAGAGTGTATGGAGCGCGGTCTCACATACGCTGTTCCTCTTAAAGCAAAGCTCAGGCTGAGCTGTAACGATGAGGAGCATGTCGACTTCCAGACCATCGTACAGGATGTGTTCCTCGGAAACATCCCTTACATGACACCGAGAGGTACGTTTGTGATAAACGGTGCTGAACGTGTAGTGGTATCACAGCTACACCGTTCACCAGGTGTGTTCTTCGGGCAGTCTATCCACCCGAACGGTACTAAAATCTACTCTGCCCGCGTGATTCCTTTTAAAGGCGCATGGATGGAGTTCGCTACCGATATCAACAACGTGATGTACGCGTATATCGACCGTAAGAAGAAATTCCCGGTTACAACGCTGCTCCGTTCCATCGGCTACGAAACAGATAAAGATATCCTTGAACTCTTCGGCATGGCCGACGAAGTAAAGGCTGAAAAGAAGGCGCTTCAGAAATACCTCGGCAAACGCCTCGCTGCCCGCGTTCTCAGAACATGGGTAGAAGACTTTGTGGATGAAGATACCGGTGAAGTAGTATCAATAGAACGTAATGAAATCGTTCTCGAACGCGACACCATCCTCGACGAAGAAGCAGTGGAAATGATCTCTGAAATGGACGTGAAAAGCGTTTTCATTCAGAAAGAAGATGTGGGTGGCGACTACGCGATTATCTACAACACGCTTAACAAGGATACTTCGAACTCTGAGCTGGAAGCGGTTCAGCATATCTACCGCCAGCTCCGTGGCGCAGATGCTCCCGATAACGAAACAGCAAGAGGCATCATCGATAAATTATTCTTCTCCGACAAACGTTATGACCTCGGGGAAGTGGGACGTTACAAGATCAACCGCAAGCTGAACCTGAACTATCCCATCGAACAAAAAACATTAACTAAGGAAGATATCATCGAGATCATCAAGTATCTCGTTCGTCTTACCAACGGAAAAGCAGAAATAGATGATATCGATCACCTGAGCAACCGCCGCGTACGTACAGTGGGCGAGCAACTGTATGCCCAGTTTGGCGTTGGTCTCGCCCGTATGGCGAGAACAATCCGCGAAAGAATGAATGTGCGCGATAACGAAGTGTTCACCCCGGTTGACCTGATCAACGCGAGAACACTTTCGTCTGTGATCAACTCGTTCTTCGGTACATCACAGCTTTCACAGTTCCTCGATCAAACCAACCCGCTGAGCGAAATCACGCATAAACGTCGTATTTCAGCGCTCGGGCCCGGTGGTCTGAGCCGTGAAAGAGCCGGTTTCGAGGTGCGCGACGTACACTATTCTCACTATGGACGTCTCTGTACTATTGAAACGCCTGAGGGACCAAACATCGGTCTTATCTCTACACTTTGCGTTCACGCGAAGATCAATGAGATGGGCTTCATAGAAACTCCGTATCACAAAGTGAACGAAGGAAAAGTTGAGTTGAAAAAACTTACGTTCCTCAGCGCTGAAGAAGAAGACATCGCGAAGATCGCGCAGGCAAGCGCGCCGCTTAACGAAAAAGGCGAGTTCGCTGAAGATAAGGTAAGCTCACGTCAAACAGGTGACTTCCCGATTCTTGAAAGAAACGAAGTGGAATTCATGGACGTGGCGCCGAACCAGATCGTTGGTCTTAGCGCATCTCTCATTCCGTTCCTCGAACACGATGATGCCAACCGTGCGCTGATGGGATCGAACATGCAACGCCAGGCAGTGCCGCTTATCCGCCCGGAACAACCGATTGTAGGTACCGGCCTGGAAGCAAAGGCCGCACGCGACGCACGTGTGCAGATTCTCGCAGAAGGCGACGGTATAGTTGAATATGTAGATGGAAAAGAAATTCATGTTCGCTACGACAGAACAGAGGCCGACAGGCTCGTAAGCTTTGAAGACGATTTACAGATGTACAACCTGACCAAGTTTATAAAAACAAACCAGGAAACCTGCATCAACCACAGCCCCGCTGTAAAGAAAGGACAACGCGTAAAGAAAGGCGATTTCCTTACCGAAGGTTATGCGGTGCAGAAAGGTGAAGTGGCGCTCGGACGTAACCTGCAGGTGGCATTCATGCCGTGGAAGGGTTACAACTTCGAGGATGCTATCGTGATCAATGAAAAGGTTGTTAGCCAGGATTTGTTTACATCGGTACACATTTCAGAATATGAACTGGAGGTTCGCGATACCAAGCTCGGTGAAGAAGAACTTACACCTGATATTCCGAACGTTTCTGAAGAGGCCACAAAAGACCTCGATGAAAACGGAATTATCAGGCTCGGCGCAGCTATCAAGGAAGGGGATATTCTTATTGGTAAGATCACCCCTAAAGGTGAAAGCGATCCGACTCCTGAAGAAAAATTGTTACGCGCCATCTTCGGTGATAAAGCCGGTGATGCAAAAGACGCTTCACTGAAAGCTCCGAACGGGGTGGAAGGTGTGGTGATAGGAAAGAAACTTTTCCAGAGAGCGAAGAAAGATAAGAACGCGAAAATCCGCGAGAAAGCATCTCTCGAAAAACTGGAAAAAATTCATGAAAGAAATGTTGAAGAGCTGAGAGAACTGTTGCTGAATAAACTTCAGACACTTCTTAAAGACAAACCATCAGCCGGTGTTACCAATAACTTCGGCGAAATGCAGATCGGAAAAGGAGCGAAGTTCAACGCGAAGAATCTTTCTACCATCGACTACCAGAACGTTAACCCGCTCGGTTGGACAGGCGAAGAAAAGATCGACAGCCAGATTAACACGCTTCTTCACAACTTCAACATCAAGTATAACGAAGAACTCGGCCGCTACAAAAGAGAGAAGTTCAACATCTCTATCGGCGACGAATTACCTGCAGGTGTATTGAAGCTTGCAAAAGTGTATATCGCCGTGAAGAGAAAGCTGAAAGTGGGTGATAAGATGGCGGGCCGTCACGGTAACAAGGGTATCGTTGCGAAGATTGTGCGTGCTGAAGATATGCCGTTCCTTGCCGATGGTACCCCGGTTGACATTGTGCTTAATCCGCTCGGTGTACCCAGCCGTATGAACCTCGGGCAGATTTACGAAACTGTTCTCGGCTGGGCCGGTCTCAAGCTCGGTGTGAAATTCGCGACACCAATCTTCGACGGCGCTACTGTTGAAGAGATCGCGGATAACATCGCTAAAGCGAACCTGCCTACATTCGGTCATACTTACCTGTTCGACGGTGAAACCGGTGAGCAGTTCCACCAGAAAGCAACGGTGGGGGTAATCTACATGATTAAACTGCACCACATGGTCGACGATAAGATGCACGCACGTTCTATCGGGCCGTACAGTCTCATCACACAACAGCCTCTCGGTGGTAAAGCACAGTTTGGTGGACAGCGTTTTGGTGAGATGGAAGTTTGGGCACTCGAAGCATACGGTGCATCAAATATCCTGCAGGAGTTGCTTACGCTTAAATCGGATGATATTATCGGCCGCGCGAAAACTTACGAGTCGATCGTGAAAGGTGATAACATCCCGAGAGCAGGCATACCTGAATCGTTTAACGTGTTAGTGCATGAGTTGAGAGGTTTGGGTCTTGATCTGAAATTTGAATAACGTGATGCGTGATTCGTGAGGCGTGAGTCGACTAATCGCATCACGCTTCATGCTTCACGGGAAACATCAGAAAAATAAAAATTAGAAAAAACTCCACATGGCAATTAAAAAGGAAAATCGTCCAAGAGCCACATTTTCTAAGATCACAATCGGGTTGGCATCACCCGACTCCATACTGGAACGCAGCTATGGAGAGGTGCTGAAACCCGAAACAATTAACTACCGTACCTACAAGCCGGAAAGAGACGGCTTGTTCTGCGAGCGCATTTTTGGTCCCGTAAAAGACTATGAATGTGCGTGCGGTAAATACAAACGTATCCGTTACAAAGGCATCGTGTGCGACCGCTGCGGTGTTGAAGTAACCGAGAAAAAAGTTCGCCGCGAGCGCATGGGTCACATCAAGCTTGTTGTGCCTATCGTTCATATCTGGTACTTCAAAAGCCTTCCTAATAAGATCGGTTACCTGCTCGGAATGAGCTCCAAGAAAATGGAGAGCATCGTGTATTATGAAAGATACGTGGTGATACAGGCTGGTATCCGTGAGGATAAAAATCTGAAAAGAGGTGATCTTCTTACAGAAGAAGAATATCTCGAAATTTTAGAAAACCTTCCGAAAGATAACCAGTACCTGCCCGATGATGATCCGCAGAAATTCATCGCGAAGATGGGCGCTGAATCAGTGCACGACCTGCTTGCAAGAATCGACCTCGACCAATTGTCGTTCGATCTTCGTAACGCTGCAGCTACTGAAACATCACAGCAGAGAAAGGCCGACGCGCTTAAGCGTCTCAGCATCGTGGAATCTTTCCGCGAAGCAAATACAAGAATCACAAACCGTCCTGAATGGATGGTAATGCAATATATACCCGTTATTCCACCCGAGCTTCGTCCGCTTGTACCTCTTGATGGCGGCCGTTTCGCTTCTTCGGATCTTAACGACCTGTACAGAAGGGTAATCATCAGGAATAACAGGTTGAAAAGATTGTTGGAGATCAAAGCTCCCGAGGTGATCCTGCGTAACGAAAAACGTATGCTGCAGGAAGCTGTTGACTCGCTGTTCGACAACTCAAGAAAATCGAACGCGGTTAAAGCTGAAGGTGGACGCGCTTTGAAATCTCTCTCCGATGTGCTGAAAGGTAAACAGGGTCGTTTCCGCCAGAACCTCCTGGGTAAACGTGTTGACTACTCCGGCCGTTCGGTTATCGTTGTGGGTCCTGAATTGAAATTGCACGAATGCGGTCTGCCAAAAGATATGGCTGCCGAATTGTTCAAACCATTTATCATCCGCAAGCTCATCGAAAGAGGTATAGTGAAAACAGTGAAGAGCGCGAGAAAGCTGGTTGATAAAAAAGAAGCGATCGTTTGGGATATCCTCGAAAATATTCTCAAGGGACACCCGGTTCTTCTTAACCGTGCCCCGACACTTCACCGTTTGTCCATCCAGGCCTTTCAGCCGAAACTTATCGAAGGTAAAGCGATACAGCTCCACCCCCTGGTGTGCGCAGCATTCAACGCCGACTTCGATGGTGACCAGATGGCGGTACACGTACCGTTGAGCAACGCTGCTGTGCTCGAAGCACAGTTGCTGATGCTCGCGTCGCATAACATTCTTAACCCGCAAAACGGTACACCAATCACCCTCCCTTCACAGGACATGGTGTTGGGCCTGTACTACATCACCAAGGGAAAAAGAACAACGGACAAAGAAACGGTTCGCGGAGAAGGAAAACATTTTTATTCCGCCGAGGAAGTAATCATCGCCTACAATGAGGGCCGGATCGACCTCCACGCGTTTATAAAAGTAAAAGTTGGTGTACGTCAAAACGACGGCACACTCAAGAGCAAGCTCATCGAAACAACTGTTGGCCGTGTAATCTTTAACCAGTCGGTTCCTAAAGAAGTGGGTTACATCAATGCACTTCTTACCAAGAAGAACCTCAGGGAAATTATCGGCGACATCATCCACATCACCAACGTTCCGAAAACTGCGAAATTTCTCGACGATATCAAGCAGCTCGGATTCAGAACAGCGTTCCAGGGTGGATTGTCGTTCAATATCAACGACCTTATCATCCCGTCTATCAAGGATGAAGTACTCGACAACGCGAAAGCTGAAGTTGATGAAGTGTGGGACAACTACAACATGGGTCTCATCACCAACAACGAACGTTACAACCAGATAGTAGATATCTGGTCGAGGGTAGATACTCGTATTACTGAAACGCTAATCCGCGAATTGAGCTCCGACAAACAGGGCTTCAACTCTGTGTATATGATGCTCGACTCAGGCGCGCGTGGTTCGAAACAGCAGATCAAACAGCTGTGCGGAATCAGGGGACTGATGGCAAAACCGAGAAAGAGTGGTTCGAGCGGAAGTGAAATCATCGAAAACCCGATCCTTTCGAACTTTAAAGGCGGACTGAACGTATTGGATTACTTCATCTCAACTCACGGTGCCCGTAAAGGTCTTGCTGATACCGCTCTTAAAACAGCGGATGCCGGTTACCTCACACGCCGTCTCGTTGACGTTGCACAGGATGTGGTGATCACAGAAGAGGATTGCGGAACACTCCGTGGTATTGCAATCGCAGCATTAAAAGATAATGAAGAAGTAGTAGAACCATTGTTAGACAGGATAGTGGGTCGTACTTCATTGCATAATATTTACAACCCTTCGAACGATGAAGCGATCGTTGAAGCTGGTGAAGAAATTACTGAAGACATCGCGAAGGTGATTGAAGAGTCAGGAATAGAAACTGTTGAAATCCGCTCGGTGCTCACCTGCGAAAGCAAGAGAGGTGTTTGCGTAAAATGCTATGGTAAAAACCTTGCAACAGGTAACATGGCACAGAGAGGTGACGCAGTAGGTATCATCGCTGCACAAAGTATCGGTGAGCCTGGAACACAGCTTACACTGCGTACGTTCCACGTGGGTGGTGTTGCGGGTTCCGCTTCTGTTGAGTCATCACTTATCGCCAAGTTCGATGGCACCGTTCAGTTCGACGGTTTGCGTACTGTAACTGCTGAAAACCCCGAAGGCGACAAGATCCAGGTGGTAATCGGCCGTACGGGAGAGCTTAGAATTATCGATGTGAAGAATGACCGTCTTCTCATCACCAACAACGTGCCTTACGGTTCTACGCTGATGGTGAAAGACGGACAGGAGGTGAAGAAAGGTGACGTGATCTGCACATGGGATCCGTTCAACAACGTTGTTGTTGCGGAAATCGGTGGCCAGATAAAATTCGAAAACGTTATCGAAGGTGTTACGTTCAGGGAAGAAGCTGACGAACAAACAGGTCACCGCGAAAAAGTGGTTATCGAAACGAAAGATAAAACGAAGATACCTACACTCATTGTTGAAGGCAAGGATGTGAAGATGTACAACCTCCCGGTTGGCTCGCACATTGTTGTTGAAGAAGCAGAAGATGTAAGAGCCGGACAGGTGCTCGTGAAGATTCCGCGTACGCTTCGTATGCAGAGGGATATCACAGGAGGTCTGCCCCGTGTGACTGAACTGTTCGAAGCAAGAAATCCGGGTAACCCCGCGATCGTTTGTGAAATCGATGGTGTGGTTTCATTCGGCGCTATCAAGCGTGGTAACAGGGAAATTGTGGTAGAAGCGAAAGATGGTGTGGTGAAGAAATACCTCGTTCCGCTGACCCGCCAGATCCTTGTTCAGGATGGTGACTTCATCAAAGCAGGCGCTCCGTTAAGTGACGGACAGGTTGCCCCGGGAGATATTCTTTCAATCAAAGGACCTTTCGCTGTACAGGAATATGTGGTGAATGAAATCCAGGAAGTTTACCGCTTACAGGGTGTGAAGATTAACGACAAGCACATTGAAGTGATCGTTAGACAGATGATGAAGAAAGTTGAAATCGTTGATCCGGGAGATACAAGGTTCCTCGAGGAGGATCTGGAAGACAGGTTCGACTTCAACGAGGAGAACGATTGGATATTCGATAAGAAGGTGATTACAGACGCGGGCGAAAGCACCAAGCTGAAAGCTGGTCAGATCGTGAGTCTCCGCGAAATCCGTGAAGAGAATTCGGTTCTTCGCCGTTCAGATAAAAAGCCCGTTGAGTTCCGCGATGCTAACTCCGCAACATCACACCCGGTGTTGTTGGGTATCACAAAAGCATCTCTCGGCACACAGAGCTGGATATCCGCGGCTTCGTTCCAGGAAACAACGAAAGTGTTGTCATCTGCAGCCATACAGGGTAAAACAGATGAAATGCTTGGATTGAAAGAGAACGTAATCACTGGTCACCCAATACCTGCGGGTACCGGTTTGAGAGAGTTTGACAATATGATCGTAGGAAGCAAAGAAGAATACGAACTGTTGCAAACTACCCGCGAAGCGATGAGTTTCGACGAAGAAGAATAGTAATATCTTAACGATTAAATAGTTATCTTACAAGTAGGAAGCTGAACACTTCCTACTTTTTTTTGACATGCGCAATATTTCGACGTATTTAAGCATACTGGCGTTACTGGGTGTCGGAGGGTTGTATTATCTGCATTTTTCGGGTCAAAAGAAATCCGGCGCTCATAGGGTAAGTAGTGTAAAAACCGGAAACGGCAACTTCCGCATCGCCTATTTTGATATCGACTCGCTCCAGGAAAAGTATGAATACTTTAAAGACGCTTCAGGACAGCTGAAAACTAAAGAGTCGCAACTGGAGGAACAGATAAACGCACTTCAGAACTCGTACCAGAAACGGTTGAAGGAATTGCAGGAAAAAAGCGCCACGATGACCCAATCGGAAGGAGAGGCGGCCGAGCGTGAAGTTTCGCAGATGAACCAGAAGTTTCAGCAACGCCAGATGGCCATGGAGCAGGATTTGAAAAAGCACCAGATGGATGTGATGACAGACGTGCGGAATAAAATTGAAAACTATCTGAAGGAGTACAATAAAGAGAAAGGATACGCATTTATTCTTTCGTACCAGCCCGGGTTTATGCTTTATTACCGGGATTCAGTTTACGATATTACAGATGATGTAATACAGGGGTTGAATGAACAGTATAAGAAGGAGAAAGAGAAGAAATAAATTTATTACTTTCTTATAAATATTCTATGACTGAACAAACCTCGTTCAAACCCACGCTGGGGCTGCTTGATGCCACTATGATTGTTGCCGGTTCCATGATTGGTTCCGGTATTTTTATTGTCAGCACCGAAATGACAACGTATGTTGGCTCGGCCGGATGGCTCATCTTTGCCTGGGTGCTCACCGGGGGTCTTACGCTAACCGCCGCTGTCAGTTATGGTGAGCTGAGCTCGATGTTCCCTAAAGCAGGCGGACAATACGTTTACCTCCGTGAGGCATTCAACCCAATGACGGGCTTCCTTTATGGCTGGAGCCTGTTTTCTGTTATTCAAACCGGAACTATTGCCGCAGTGGGTGTGGCGTTTTCGAAATTCGCCGCGTATATCTTTCCGTCGCTGGGCGCCGATGTTATTTTGGTTAATCTCGGTTTTACTGATATCTCGGTAGCGGAAGTGGTAGCGATCATCCTGGTAATATTTCTCACTTACGTAAATACGAAAGGAGTAGAGGTGGGCAAGGTGGTGCAGACAAGCTTCACGATCACAAAACTGCTTTCTCTATTCGGGTTGATTCTTTTCGGTTTCATACTTGCATCAAGTTCGGAAACGTGGAGCAGCAACTGGGAAAATGCCTGGGAGCCGCGGCATTGGCTTCCATCAACGGATCCTTCGAATGCTGGTGCAGGTTCATGGGAACAGGTTATCGGCTTTACCATTGTTCCATTATTCGCAAGTGCACTCGTAGGCTCGTTATTTTCGAGCGATGCATGGAACAACGTTACTTTCATTGCAGGTGAAATAAAGAAGCCCGAAAGAAATATTGGTCTTAGTCTTTTCCTCGGCACACTTATCGTGTCAATAATCTACGTTGCTGCGAACCTGATGTACCTGAGCGTACTTGATCTCCAGGAAATAGCTACTGCGAAAGATGGCCGTGTTTCTCTTGCTGCCTCTTTGAAAATTTTCGGTAATGCAGGGACGGTGGTCATAGCAGTAATGATCATGGTTTCGACTTTCGGCTGCAACAATGGCCTGATACTTTCCGGCGCGAGAGTTTACTATACGATGGCGAAAGATGGATTGTTCTTCAAAAAAACGGGAACACTCAACAAAAAAGGAGTGCCGGAGTTCGCGCTTTGGATCCAATGTTTGTGGACATGCTTATTAGTTTTAAGTGGAGCCTATTATGAATTGCTCACGTATGTGGTGTTTGTGGTGTTGATATTTTACGGGCTTACGCTAATCGGAATCTTCAGGCTGAGAAAAAAGAGGCCAGACCTTGCACGTCCGTATAAGGCGTGGGGCTATCCGCTTCTTCCAATATTATACTGCATAACCGCATTTCTTATCTGCACTGCGCTGTTTCTTTATCAGCGCGACCAAACCTGGCCGGGCGCATTGATTGTTTTACTGGGCATACCTTTATATTATCTTGCGGTTGCCGGCAGGAACAAAAAATAAAGAGTATGGCCAATGTGAATTTCGACGAACTGTTTGATCGTTTCAATGGAATGAAAATAGGGGTGATCGGCGATGTGATGCTCGACACATACTGGTGGGGTCACGTTGAACGCATTTCTCCCGAGGCGCCTGTACCCGTGGTAGCGTTAGACAGAAAAGAGTACAGGATAGGAGGAGCGGGTAACGTGGCGCTGAATCTATCCTGCCTCAGCGCAGATGTGTCTATTTTATCTGTGATAGGGAACGACGACGACGGCTCATCACTCACAAAATTGTTTACCGGCAACAACATCGGTACAAAATATCTTCTCAGGAAAAATTCTCGTATCACTACCAGCAAGTCGAGAATAATCAGCCGCAACCAGCAAATGATGCGTCTCGACTCCGAAATAACTCATGACCTTTCGGATGAAGACGAAGCCGCACTGCTGAAAGCAGTCGAACAGTATATTACTAAAGAAAAGCCGCAGGCGCTGATTCTGGAAGATTACAACAAAGGCGTTCTTACTGAAAATGTCATTACGAAAGTGATAGAATTATGCCGTAAGCACAATGTGATTACCACAGTGGATCCGAAAAGAAAAAATTTCCTCTCTTACCAGGGTGTTGACATTTTCAAGCCGAATATGAAAGAAGTGAAGGAAGGACTTAACCTCCTCATTGACGACATCAACAAAAATGTGCTCGATCTGATTCATCAGAAGCTTGAAGCGAAATTGAAACACGCGGTTTCATTTATTACTCTTTCGGAGAAAGGCGTGTACTACAACCAAAACGAAAAAAGCAGGATCGTTCCTTCGCATGTCCGCAATATCGCCGATGTGTCGGGTGCCGGCGACACAGTTATCGCTGTGGCGTCACTGTTATATGCGGCAACGCGTAATGTTGACCTGATGGCTGAAGTGGCAAATATTGCAGGGGGGCTCGTATGCGAGGAAGTGGGTACCGTGGCCATCAATAAAAACCAGCTGCTGGAAGAGTGCAAGTTGTTACTCGCTAACAATGAATAATGTTCGATGAATATTGTTCAAGGTATTCGTTTAATTATTGGAAAATCTACGAGTTTAAAATAGGTAAATTCGGCCTCAAAGATCCTTTAATTGTCATCCCGAACCGACGCGAAGCGTCGCGTGAGGAATCGGCGGAGAAGCACTAAACAGATTATTTCATGGGCAGATTTACTTTGGTAATTCATGGCGGCGCCGGAACAATTCTCAAATCAGATATGACGCCCGAACTCGAGCAGGCCTATGCGCAGGCTCTCGGCGAAGGCCTTGAAGCTGGCTACGGCGTACTCGAAGAAGGAGGCTCAGCGATAAATGCAGTGAAAGCAGCGATCGTTATTCTCGAAGACAATATTCTTTTCAACGCGGCCCGCGGCTCAGTTTTTACCAAAAAAGGTTTACAGGAAATGGATGCGGCCATTATGGATGGCTCTACGCTTGCTGCAGGCGCTATCACAGGTGTACGCAACGTGCGGAATCCTATCGAGCTGGCTATGGAAGTGATGCGAAACAGCAACCACGTTTTTCTCAGTGGAAAAGGCGCGGGCGATTATGCAATTAAACAGGGCATCAAGCTCGAACCCGATGAATATTTCTTTTCACAGTTCCGCTATAACCAGTGGAGAGCAATCAGGGATTCCGATACATACTCACTTGACCATACACACCAGGAGCTCGAGGAACTGATGAAAGATAAAAAATTCGGCACCGTTGGTGCGGTAGCATGCGATCAGCAGGGAAACATCGCTGCCGCTACCAGCACCGGTGGTATGACCAATAAAAAATACGGCAGGATAGGAGACAGCCCTATCATAGGCGCCGGCACCTACGCCAACAATAAAACATGCGGCATTTCATGCACCGGGCACGGTGAAATGTTCATCAGAACAGTAGCGGCACATACTGTGAGCTGCCTCATGGAGTTTAAAGGTTACACACTACAGCAGGCTTGCGAGGATGTTGTATTGCAACGCCTCGTTGAAATCAAGGGCGAAGGAGGCATGATCGGTGTTGATAAAGACGGCAACCATGCCATGGTTTTTAACAGCGCAGGCATGTATCGTGCATTTCGCAGCAGCGACGGCTCGAGCGACATTGCCATATACAGCTGAGATCGTTAACTTTACTCAATGCTCGGTGTTACTATCCTTGGAAATAATTCAGCTCTTCCCGCGTTCGACCGTCATCCCACTGCCCAGGTTGTAACCCTCGACGATCACCTGTTTCTTGTAGACTGTGGTGAAGGCACACAGGTTCAACTTTCGAAATATAAAATCAGGTGGGGAAGGATCAACTATATTTTCATTTCACACCTTCATGGCGACCATTATTTTGGCCTGCCGGGCTTCATTCATACAATGGGATTGTTAAACCGTGAAAACGATCTCCATCTTTTCGGTCCCGCTCCCTTAAAAGAAATTCTCGAATTGCAGATGCGCGCCGCTGGCACCTCACTTCCGTTTACTCTTCATTTCTATGCGCTGCAGGGCGAAGGGGAGCTCGTTAAAACAGACAAATTCCGCGTTTCATGTTTTCTTACCAAACATCGCGTTCCCTGCTGGGGATTTAAGTTCGAACAGGTAAAGGCTCCCAGGAGAATCAACATTGAAAAAGCAAGGATTCACAATGTTCCCGCTGTTTTTTTCGACAGGCTGAAAGCTGGTGATGATTTTATTACCGGCAACGGCAAGGTGATTAAAAACGCCATTGTTACTGATCCCGCTCCCAAACCAAAGTCTTATGCGTTCTGCGCCGATAACCAGTACCACGATGAAATGATTTCAAAAGTATCGGGTGTGGATATTCTTTATCATGAGGCTACCTATCTCAAGGATCTTGCGGAGCGTGCCGCTTCGCGGTTTCATGCTACAACGCACCAGGCAGCGCTCACCGCAAAACATGCGAATGTGAAAAGGCTGCTCATTGGCCATTTCAGCTCGAAATATGATAAGCTTGAAATTTTTGAGCAGGAAGCGAAAGAGGTATTTCCTGCTACGGAAATTGCGCTGGAAGGAGCTACCTATTTTGTGTAAGAACAGGTTTTTGTTTCTTCGAGCGTTGCAGGTAATCCCTTACTCTTTTCATCACCTCGTTGCTTAATGGAACCAGCGGCATCCTCAAATAATTTTCTATTAATCCCTCTTCGGCAAGAAACGCTTTTACCCCGGCAGGATTATTCTCAACAAATAAAATATCGTATCCTTCAATCAATTCATCGTTGAGCTCTTTGGCCAAAGCAAAATCACCTTTCAAACACGCTCTCACCATGTCGGAGAAGCGTTGCGGAAAGCAATTCGCAGCTACACTGATCACTCCATCCATTCCACACGCCATTTGCGGCAACGCCAGCGCATCGTCACCACTTACCACCATAAATTCTTCAGGGCAATCGCGCAGAATCTGCATGCACTGCGCCATATCGCCACTTGCTTCTTTGATGCCGGCTATATTATCTACCTCATTTGCGAGACGCAAAGTGGTTGCTGCAGACATATTTCTTCCCGTTCTCCCGGGAACGTTATAAAGTATAACCGGTTTTGGAGAAACTTCAGCGAGCGCTTTATAGTGCTGGAAAATTCCTTCCTGCGAAGGTTTATTGTAATACGGGCTCGCGCTCAGTATAGCCACGGCTTCGTCGAGCGGAAAATTTTCAAGGTCGTTGATGAGGTCGGCCGTATCGTTGCCGCCAATTCCAACCACCACTGGAACACGGTTGCGCGCCCTATCGTAAGTAAAACGGATGATTTCCGACTTTTCCTTGTTCGTCAAAACCGGTGTTTCACCGGTTGTTCCGAGTGTAACAAGGTATTCAACTCCTCCCTCGATCACAAAGTCTATCACTTTGCCCAGGGAGTCAAGATCTATCGTTCCCCTGCTGTTGAGCGGCGTCACAAGCGCTACTCCCGTTCCACGCAACGTTTCCCGTAATGACATTTAATTAAATTAATATTGGTTTGATTGATCGTTTTCCTGCGTAACCGGCTCCTGTTTTGGCTCCGGCATTTCATCCCAGAATCCCATCACACTGAATTTTTCTATGCGCTTTTCGATTCTTGTTTGCGGATCCATCGCCAGTAGTTCCCTTATCGCTTCTTTTAGATGAGGCTTCAGGTTACCCGCTGCTTCATCATAGTTCCAGTGCGCCCCTCCTGATGGCTCGGGAATAATCTTATCTATTAACCCGAAGCTGTACATATTGTCGGGAGTAAGCTTCAACTGTTCCGCCGCCTTTTCTTTCTGCTCCCATGATCTCCATAAAATTGAGCTGCAGTTTTCAGGAGAGATAACGGTGTACCACGAGTTCTCGAGCATAAACACCCTGTCGCCGATGCCAATGCCTAATGCGCCACCCGATGCGCCCTCACCAATGATTACACAAACAACCGGCACTTTCAATCTCATCATCTCATAAATATTCCTTGCTATTGCTTCTCCCTGTCCGCGCTCTTCAGCTTCAAGGCCGGGATATGCGCCCGGTGTATCAATAAGCGTAACTACAGGTTTATTGAACTTTTCGGCAAGCTTCATCAACCGCAGCGCTTTCCTGTAGCCTTCAGGATTGGCCATCCCGAAATTACGCAGCTGCCTCATCTTTGTGTTGCTTCCCTTCTGTTGTCCTATCACCATCACCGTTTGCCCGTCGAGCGAAGCAAATCCTCCCACCATTGCCTTGTCGTCCCTCACATTCCTGTCGCCGAACAGCTCAACAAAATCCGTAAACATTTTCTCAATATACTTTTTAGTATATGGTCTGTCGGGATGACGACTAAGCTGAACTTTCTGCCATGGAGTAAGTTGCGAGGTGATTTCGCGCCGTTTCTCAACTATCTGCTGTTCCAGTTTGCGTATCGAGTCGGTTAGATCAACCTTGTTTTTTTCAGCCGATGCTTTCAGCTTTTCAATATCCTCAAAAAGGTCTCTTATCGGCTTCTCAAAATCAAGGAACTGCCTGTTTTTATCCTGGGGCATATAGCAAAGTAATAATTTATAAAATTAAGAATAAAAAGTCATTCCTTTGATTCATGGATAAACTGATCACTGGTATTCATCATATTACGGCCCTGGCTTCAGACGCTCAGCACAATATTGATTTTTATTGTGGAGTATTAGGTTTGAGGCTGGTAAAAAAAACGGTCAACTTCGACGCGCCCGAAGTGTACCATTTTTACTACGGTGATGAAATCGGTCAGCCCGGTACCATACTAACTTTTTTTCCCTACCAGGGATTATCAGGCGGGCGACATGGCAAAGGAATGTTAAACACCACAAGTTTTTCGCTTGCATCATCATCATTGGGATTTTGGGAAGAGAGATTAAAAAAGTTTGGCGTAAACTACAAAGGACCTTCAGACAGGTTTGAAGAAACGGTACTCTATTTTGAAGATGGTGATGGTCTTGGTCTCGAACTAATTTTCAGCGACAAAGATCAGCGTCCCGGTTTCACATACGGACATATTCCTGCCGAACATTCCATAAAAGGATTTTACGGCGCTGAGTTGTGGGTAGAAGGCTACGAAAAATCAGCCGCGTTACTCACCGAACAGATGGATCATGTTGCTATTGCTGAGAAGGGTAACCGCTTTCGCTACGCGGCAAAAGATGCACCCGGTCACTACATCGACCTGGTATGCATGCCTGATTCGCTTAGAGGATTGAGCGGCGCAGGAACCGTTCACCATATCGCATTCAGTACACCTGACGCACAAACACAGCTCGATGCGCGCGTAAGGATATCGCAGCGAATGCTTAACCCGACACCCGTGCTCGACAGGAGTTATTTCACGTCAATTTATTTCCGCGAACCAGGAGGAATTCTCTTCGAAATTGCAACGGCCGGACCAGGGTTTATGATTGACGAAAAGAAGGAAGAACTCGGAACTTCGCTTAAGCTCCCGAACCAGTATGAGGCTTACCGCGAACAGATAGAAAAAACAGTTGTGCCGATAAATCTTAACTTTGAGAAATACAGGTAATGCATCAGAAGCATGTGATGGTTAAAGGAAAGAAGCTGGGAGAAGCAGACAAGGTGCTGATAATGATTCATGGCCGTGGAGCGAGTGCAGAAAGTATTTTGTCACTTGCGGATTACCTGAATGTGAATGATTATACGCTGCTTGCGCCGGAAGCTACAGGTAACACCTGGTATCCTTATTCTTTCCTCGCGCCACCGTTTAATAATGAACCCTGGTTGTCGTCCGCACTCGATATTCTTGGCGAAATCCTCGAGGACGTAAATAACAGCGGAATCAGGAGCGACAATACATACTTTCTCGGCTTTTCGCAGGGAGCCTGCCTTACACTCGAATTTGTTGCGAGAAATGCGCAGCGCTTCGGTGGAGTTGCAGCATTTACAGGTGGCCTGATAGGCGACAGGGTGTATGAAGATAACTATGCCGGTGATTTCGGAATGACGCCGGTGTTTATTGGCTCCAGTGATCCCGATGCACACATTCCCGTCGCAAGGGTGCATGAAACAACAACCATCCTGAAGAAACTGAATGCGAATGTTACCGAGAAAATATATCCAAATATGGGGCACACCGTGAGTGAAGATGAAATTGAGATTGTAAATAGTACTATTTTCACGGTGTAAAACCAACGCAAGTCTTACCGCTTATCCATCGCTTTGCTTTTAAACGTTATCCGTCTCTCATTACTTTATCCGTTGGACTTACACCAATAAAATTTATTTATCACATGACTGAAAGAGTGATGAATGAAAAAGTCTACAACAGGATTAAGGCTGTACTTGCAGAAGAACGAAAAACTAACATGTGGCTTGCAGAGAAATTGCAAATGAGCCCTAACACCGTATCTAAGTGGTGCACCAACCAGATGCAACCGACCATTGAAACATTGTTCCGGATTGCCGGCGTGCTGGATGTGGAAGCGCGTGATCTGCTGGTGTCGTCCAGGAAGTAACCGCGCATCGCAACCAAAGCCGCGCACGTTCCAGGCACATGGATAGGGTGTAATTAATTTGCTGTCTGCCAACTCCTACAGACGCCCAACGGGTATGTCTTTTGATGTATCAAACTTTATTCTTCACGAATAAAGGCAACGATATGTCAATAGCATGGAAGGCAGATCCTGCACACACGGAAATACAGTTTAAAGTTAAACATCTGATGATCACTACCGTAACAGGTTATTTCAGAAAGTTTGACCTTGAAGTGGTTACTGAAACTGAAGATTTCAACTCCACTACATCCATCAATTTCACGGCCGATTCCAGCTCAATTGACACAAATAATGCCCAGCGTGATACTCACCTGAAATCCGGCGATTTTTTCAATGCGGAAAAATATGGCCGGATCCAGTTTACAGGAACACGATATGAGGCACTGAACGACAAGGCCACGCTCCAGGGTAACCTTACCATAAGAGGCATCACCAAGCCCATCACCCTTGATGTAAACTTTGCCGGAACCGTTGTAGATCCTTATGGTCAGAAAAAAGCCGGATTTGCTGTTACCGGCCGAATAAGCCGTAAAGAATTTGAACTGAAATGGAATGCCGTTACCGAAGCAGGAAGTGTAGTGGTATCCGATGAAGTAAGAATCGTTGCGGATATACAACTGATACAGCAACAATAACGTATTTCTCTATATCTTCAGGAAGCAGACCAGATCATCACACTCAAACCGCTTGGCGGTTTTAAATTCAGCGCTGCGCACTTAACGCTTTAATTTTTGCCGTATGACATTTGGAATGAATTCCTTCCTGTTCGTATCTCCATTCACGAACGACAGCCTTCATCTCATAAAAAAAATCAAAGCCTGGGGTTTCGACTCGATAGAACTTCCCATTGAAGATGTTAGTCATGTTGACGCCAAAGTGATCAAAAAGGCGCTTGATGACAACGGAATTATATGCGGTTCTGTTTGCGGTGCAATGGGACCCGACAGAGATCTACGCGGCACAAAACAGCAGCAGCAAACGGCAATTGACTATCTTAAAGGATTAATGGATATAATGGCGGAAATAAATTCGCCTGTGCTCGTTGGTCCGTTGTATTCCGCTGTGGGCCGGGCAGATGCGAAAACGGATGATGAATTTAAAAAGCAGTGGCACCTTGTAGTGAATAATATGAAGGAGGTTGCAGTGCATGCTAAACAGCGAAAAGTGAAACTCGCGGTGGAACCGCTGAACCGCTATGAAACTGATTTTATCAATACATGTGCGCAGGTAATGCAGTTGGTGAAGGATGTAGGAGGAGATGAGATGGGAGTGCTGCTCGATACCTATCACATGAATATCGAAGAAAAAAACTCGGCTGATGCCATCCGGCTCGCCGGCGACAGGTTATATCATTTTCATGCATGCGGCTGCGATCGCGGAACGCCGGGTAATGATCATATCAACTGGAAGAGTATTGTTGAGGCGTTGAGAGAGATAAAATATGATCGCAGCGCGGTGATTGAATCGTTTACAACTGATGTGAAGGTGATAGCGAAGGCTGCTTCTATCTGGCGCCAGTTTGAACCTTCGCAGGAAGATATTGCCGTGAAGGGATTGAAATTTTTGAAAGAGGCTTTCGGCAGGCGATGAGCCCAGCGGAGCTACGTCCGCCGCAGGCGAAATTTATTAAAGCGGCAACCAATAAATGAACCGTTCTAACAATGAAAAATATATTTTATTTTCTTTTCTCTTTTTTTCTTTTTTCTTGCAGCGACAGCACAAATAATAATTTTTCAAACTCAACAGACACCTTATCCGAAGAACAACGCCACCTGGCGCAAAACGCACTGAAAAGCCTGAAAATAACCGATGGCCTTTCAGTAAACATGATGGCCTCGGAACCCGTACTCCGCAACCCGACAAATATTGACGTGGACGACCGCGGAAGAATCTGGGTAACAGAAGCATTCAACTATCGCCCGTTCCGGAACACCACCACTACTCCTGAAGGCGACAGAATACTTATCCTCGAAGATAAAGACGGCGACGGCGTGGCCGAATCGCACAAGGTATTCTACCAGGGTCCTGAAATCAACGCACCACTTGGCATCTGTATCGTCGACGATAAAGTAATCGTTTCCCAAAGCCCGTTCGTGTGGGCATTTTATGATGACAACCACGACGACAGCGCAGACAGAAAAGAAGTGATTTTCCAGGGCATAGCCGGTGAACAACATGATCACGGCATGCACGCATTCATCGCAGGACCCGACGGTAAACTCTATTTCAATTTTGGTAATGCCGGGGAAACACTGCGCGACAAAAACAATAAACCCGTAATGGACCAATACGGCGATTCTATTGGTTCACACAAATACAAACAGGGGCAGGTTTTTCGCTGCGATCCCGATGGATCGAATGTTGAACGGCTCGGTCATAACTTCCGTAACAACTACGAAGTGGCAGTAGATAGCTACGGTACAATGTGGCAAAGCGATAACGATGATGATGGTAACAGGGGAGTGCGCATCAACTACGTAATGGAATTTGGAAATTTTGGATACACCGATGAAATGACAGGCGCGCCATGGCAGGCCAACAGGATAAATATAGAAGACTCTATTCCTTATCGCCATTGGCATCTTAATGATCCTGGCGTTGTGCCGAACCTGCTGCAAACCGGCGCCGGTTCTCCTACCGGAATGGTTGTTTATGAAGGAACACTTTTACCTGAGAGATTCAGGAACCAGGTTATCCATTGCGAACCCGGGCAAAATGTTGTCCGCGCATATCCAGTTGAAAAGGATGGTGCAGGTTACAAAGCTTCAATAGAAAATATTCTAACCGGCGAAAAAGACCAGTGGTTCAGACCCTCCGATGTATGCGTTGCGCCTGATGGTTCACTGATCGTTGCCGACTGGTACGATCCGGTTGTTGGTGGTCATGACGCGCGCGACAAAGAAAGCGGTCGCATATACCGTATTGCTCCCGACGGTGCGTCGTATAAAATTCCTGTGTTCGACTATGCAACTCCCGAAGGCGCGGTGAAGGCATTGCAAAATCCAAATCTTGTAGTAAGGAGAAAAGCATGGATCGCGCTTCAGCAAATGGGTATTAAGGCTGTTCCTGAACTCGAAAAACTCTGGTCGTCGAAAGAAAGCGACCGGATGCGCGCACGTGCATTCTGGGCGCTCGCGAAAATGGAGGGCGGATCGAAATATATTGATGCTGCAATAAAAGATAATAATCCCGATGTGCGAATTGCGGGTATCCGTGCGGCACGTGAGTTGAATGCGAACGTGATTGGAGTAGTTAAATCGTTGATGAACGATAAAGATCCACAGGTAAGAAGAGAATGCATCATCGCATTGCATCGGAATAAATCACCTGAGGCTGCGTCGTTGTGGGTTACTCTCGCCGACCAGTACGATGGAAAAGATCGTTGGTATCTCGAAGCCTTGGGTATCGGTGCTGCTCATCAATGGGATGATTTTTTTGGTGCATATCTGGCAAAGCATCCCTATCCGCTCCAAACTGCACAAGGTCGTGATATAGTGTGGCGTTCGCGCAGCGATAAAAGCCTTCCGTTCCTGGTTTCGCTTGCAAGCGATGTAACTGTCGACATCAAATCAAGACTCAGGTATTTCCGTGCGTTCGATTTTAACACCGGTCAGAAAAAAACCGAAGCGTTGTTGAATATGATCGCCGCTAATAAAACGAACGATCCGCAACTGAACGCAGTGCTGTTGCAGGCCCTGGATGAAAAAGTGGTTCAGCGTACACCCGTAGCCAGGGCCGCGCTGAACAGCGTGGTTAAGTCGGCGTATGGTTCAAAAACCTACATCGACCTCACGGATAAATATGAGCTGAAACAGGAAGCGCCGCAACTGTTGGCAATGGCGATTAACAATCCAACAGACAAACTTGCACCCGATGCTATCAATCTTATTTTCGAATTTGATAAAGGGAATTTGATATTATCTGTTTTGAAGGGCAATGATTACGCAAAGACGACCGCACTGCTTACAGCAATGGGCAATTCAGGCGAATGGGCGGGAATGAAGATGATGGAAAACATTGCGCAAAGCAAAAAATATCCCGATTCGATACGCATTACTGCTTTAAAGAACTTAGGAAAAAGCTGGGGCGGTGGTGATATGATAAATGGCCTGATCCAGGCGGATAGACTTCCTTCTAACCTGATTCAACCGGCGCTTGAAGGCATAGAAGGTGGCCCGCAAAAAAATCTCGTGATAGACGCGAAGCAGCATTTGTCTAAAAACAGCGGGCAGCCAAAAGAATCTTTCGATCGGGAGGCTGTTCTCGCGTTAAATGGTAATGCTTCGAATGGTGCGACTGTATTCAAAAATAATTGCGCAATTTGTCATAGGGTGAAAAATGAAGGCACTGATTTTGGTCCGGCCCTTTCAGAAATTGGAACAAAGCTTCCGAAAGATGCATTGCTTGATGCGATTGTAGAGCCTTCATCGGGAATTAGTTTTGGATTTGAAACTACGGAGCTGCAGCTGAAGAATGGCTCGTCACAACAGGGCCTTCTTGCAGAAAAAACAAATACAGAGATTGGCCTGAAGCTGCCTGGAGGAACGGTTAATAAGGTGAAGACAGGAGATGTTAAAGTGATGAAAGTGTTACCTGTTTCGATGATGCCGGATTTACATGAAACAATGTCGAAGCAGGAACTGGCAGACTTACTCGCATATCTTGGAAATTTAAAGAGAAAATAACCGGCATGGTTCACTGTCTTCCCGAACCGGGGCGAAGCCCTGTGTGAGGGATCGGCGGTGAAACACAGCTGGCGATAAATAAGAAATATTTACGATGAGAAAATGTCTGTTACTGATTTCTATTTTTTGTTTTTATATTTCCTGTTCTACAACACTCCAGAATGAGAAAGAGAAACAGGAAGAGAGCGATACTGTGGTAAAAAAGAAAATCGTTTTAATACCCGGCAATGATAGCCACGGAGTGGGCGAACACGAACATCTCGGCGGCTGCCAGCTACTCGCAAAATTGCTGAACGAAAATGTTGCCGGCGTGAACGCTGTTGTCACAGAACAGGGTTGGCCAAAAGACACCACCATTCTCAACGACGCCGATGCGATTGTAATGTATTCTGATGGTGGTGAGGGCCACATGGTGATTCCACACATGGCACACATCGACAGCCTGATGAAGAAAGGTGTGGGCCTGGTAAATCTTCACTACGCTGTTGAAATACCGAAAGGCGAGAATGGAGAGAAATTTCTTCAATGGGTTGGTGGATATTTCGAAGCCAACTGGTCGGTAAATCCGCATTGGACCGCCCACTTCGATTCACTTCCGGATCATCCCATCACGCATGGGGTTAAACCTTTTGCTGCAAACGATGAATGGTATTATCACATGCGTTTTGTTGAGAATGATAACAATCTCGTTTCCATACTGAGAAAACTGCCGCCAGACTCAAGCCTAACCCGTCCCGATGGACCCCACGAAGGAAATCCCGAAGTGAGGAAAGCTGTATTAGAAGAAAAGCAACCGCAAACTGTTGCCTGGGCCTACACACGACCGAATGGCGGCAGAGGATTTGGATTTACAGGGGCACATGTACACAGAAACTGGATGAACGATGATTTCCGTAAACTTGTGCTAAACGCCATTGTGTGGGCCGCTAAAATTGAAGTGCCGGAAAATGGTGTTCCATCTAAAACTCCGACAGAGCAGGAGATGGTTGCCCTGCAAAAGAAGGGGAAAGAATAATTTTTTCTCATGCGTTTATATAACAGGTCGGTTATTGTTACAGGAAGCAGTACCGGTATCGGTAAAGCAATTGCTATCCGGTGTGTGGAAGAAGGAGCAAACGTAGTAATCACCGGTCTCGAAAAAAATGATTGCGAGGAAGTTTATAAAACTATTGGCGCCGAAAAAAGTACGCTTGTAATTGGCGATGTTACCGAGGAAGCCATTCAACAGGAAATTGTTGAAGCAGCGGTTAAAAAGTTTGGCAGGCTCGATGCGCTGATTAATAATGCTGCATGGATCACCTCATCGAATATTCATACCACTGATGACGCTTTTCTCAAGAAAGTGCTCGACATAAATTTAGTCGCGCCGCTTTCACTGATTAAGCTTGCGTTGCCTCATCTCTCCAAATCAAAAGGTTGTGTTGTAAATATCGGTTCCGTTAATGCCTATTGCGGGGAACCCAATTTACTTGCGTACAGTATATCGAAAGGGGGATTGATGACGATGAGCAGGAACCTCGGTGATACGTTGTTCAGGGAAAACGGCGTGCGTGTTAACCAGGTTAATCCCGGATGGATTCTCACTGAACGCGAGATTATTCGCAAGCGTGAGCAGGGAATGAAGGAAAACTGGTATGAAGATTTACCTCCTGAATTTGCGCCCGCGGGACGATTAATTCTACCAGAAGAAATTGCTGACGCGGTTATTTATTTTCTTGATGGCTCTGCCAGCGGCCAGATTTTAGACGTTGCCCAATATCCGTATATAGGACGAAATCTGCCGAAATCGTGAAGCGTGAGGCGTGAAGCGTGAATTTGAATTTGACGCCTCACGATTTATCGTAACTAATACACTCCTTCAACTCCTTCTCCGAATAGGCCAGGTTATATTGCTTCAACACCTCCGGCGGAACGCCATTCCATTGATTAGGACGATTTCCTACAAAACCCACATCATCATACCCAATCTTCGTCGTATAAAAACCAGTAACAGTAAGGTTCCTCATCAAATTAAAAAACGCCACACCCTGCCGGTGCTCAGGTTTCGCCTTTTTCGGGTAAGCAATCAGGTCAACCATTTCTATCTGTTGCTTCTCAGAACAATCTTTGAAAGGCTTCTCATACCTCTTCATACACTCGAGGTCGAGCCAGCGAAGTCCACCACGCATCGGCGTCTGGTGACCCGGCATATCTTTCACAATAAATTCAATGAAGTCCGCAACCTTCGCGTCTGAAGCGCTGCCGCTTACTTCATCTTTAGGAATAATGATATCGGCAAGCACCACGATTGTTGCCATTTCGTGGTCATTGAAAAATTTTGCGTCCTGTAATGCCTTGTTGTAAGGAATCTCTTCCGCCATGCGGTCTTCATTACCTGCGGTGGGAGCAGCGCCCTTGTCGGCTGCACCTTTCTTGTCATCCGTTTTACATGCTTCAAGCAATGTGCCGGCTGTTACTGAGCCAATTACAAGGGCTTTTATCGAGTCTCTTCTATCCATAAAAGATACTTTAAGATCAGATGTTTTGTTTTTTCATTTCATCAACAATATGCTCGCTCGTACGCATAGAGAGAGCAAGAATGGTCCACGTAATGTTCTTATCCGCCTGCGACGTAAACACACTACCATCGGCACAATATAAATTTTTGCAGTCGTGGGCCTGGCCCCATTCATTAAGCGGTGATGTTTTCTTGTCTTTGCCCATACGCACCGTTCCCGCTTCGTGAATGATATTACCGGGAGGATTTAGTCCCCACATATTTTTTTCGTCATCATCTCCACCCCACGTAACCTCACCGCCGAGATTATGAAAGATTTCTTTGAATGTTTCTTTCATGTGTTTCGCCTGCTTGATCTCGTAGTCGGAGTGTTTAACATTAAACCGAAGAACGGGTATGCCATATTTGTCAACCACATTTGGATCTATTTCACAATAGTTATCTATGCTCGCCACAGCTTCACCACGACCCGCCATGCCAATTTGTGCACCGTAGAAAAAGCGAACATCTTCTTTCAGCGATTTTCCATATCCACCGGCTTCTTTCTGCACATCGTGAACTTTGTACTTTCCGTTTATACTTTCCATTCCGAAGCCGAATCCATACATCGGCATATCCATACCTCCACCATATTCTATGTGATATCCTCGAGGGAAATCGAGCTTCTTATTGTCGAGCCACCACGGTGTATACACGTGCATTCCACCTACGCCGTCTTCATTGAACCGTTTGCGGTCGAACAGGGCCGGAACAAATCCTGCCATCGACGCGCCCGTAGAATCATGCAGATATTTTCCTACAGCGTTGCTGGTGTTCGCGAGCCCATTCGGATGCCGCGCCGATTTTGAATTCAACAAAAGTCGCGCAGTCTCGCAGGTGCTTGCGGCGAGTACCACTACCTTACCGAACACCTGGTATTCCTGCAGGTCGTTTTTGTCTACATAAGAAACTCCCGTAGCAAGTCCTTCATTATTCGTGAGCACTTCTCTCGCCATAGCATTCGTTACGAGGTCGAGGTTGCCCGTTTTTAATGCAGGTATAACAAGTACAGAAGAAGAGGAGAAGTCGGCGTACACCTTGCATGAGCGACCGCACTGGCTGCAATAGAAGCAGGCGCCTCTTTCATCGTTGATGGCTTTCGTCAATATCGAGAGCCTTGAAGGAATAACCGGGATACCTATTTGCTGGCCGGCTTTTTTAAGGAACATCTCATGCAATCTTGGCCTCGGGGGAGGCAGGAAGAGACCATCCGGATCGTTCGGCAGTCCCTCATTTGTACCAAAAACCCCGATCAGCTGGTCAATTTTGTCGTAATAGGGCTTAATATCATTATATGAAATAGGCCAGTCTTCACCGAGGCCATCAATGCTTTTCCTTTTAAAATCATCCGGACCAAAGCGCAGCGAAATTCTTCCCCAGTGGTTGGTACGTCCACCCAGCATCCTGGCTCTCCACCAGTCCCATTGCGTTCCCTCTGTTGTTGTGAAAGGCTCGCCATCTATCTGCCATCCCCACCACGATCCGTCAAAGTCGCCAAAAGGCCTGAACTTTGTGCTCGCGCCGCGTCTTGGCGATTCCCAGGCGTTTTTCAACTGCGACGAATGCTTGGCCGGATCGAACATGGGCCCGGCTTCCAGCAGGCAAACTTTTAATCCTGCTTTAGACATAACATAAGCTGCCATTCCTCCGCCCGCGCCGGAACCAACAATTATGGCATCATATTTTTTTGTCTGTTTTTTAATCTGCAACTCTCCCATATAACTTTTTTATCTGGCCCCCGCGGCCTGTGAGAAATGAAAATAAATTAGATGCGAAATTCGTTAGGAAAACAAATTTGGCTCAAGATAACAATAGAATAAATTAAAATAATGAAAATCTCCTTTCACGGCGCGGCCAGGGTGGTAACCGGTTCCAAGCATTTACTTCATATCAATCCTAACAAAAAAGTATTACTCGATTGCGGTATGTTCCAGGGAATGGGCCAGGATACGATACAGCTCAATTCACATTGGGGCTTCGAGCCTCGCGAAATCGATCATCTTATCCTTTCTCATGCACATATTGATCACATCGGCCTCGTGCCAAAACTCATAAAAGATGGCTATGCAGGCAAAATTTATTGTACGCCCGCCACAGCCAGCCTGGCTAAATTGCTATTGCTCGATTCAGCGCGTATACAGGAAGCAGACGCAAAGTATGTAAACAAGCAACGGGATAAACAGGGTCGTGAACATGTAGAACCGCTTTATACAGAAGAAGAAGCTGTGGCCGTTTTTTCTCTTTTTGAAACCATTCCCTACCACGAACATTTTAAAATAGACAACCAACTTGAACTGATGTTTACCGACGCGGGCCACATTCTTGGAAGCGCCGCAGTAAATCTTGTTGTAAAGGAAAATGGAAAGAAACGATCAATCACTTTCAGTGGTGATGTTGGAAGATACAGGGATATGATACTGCGTTCGCCCGAGATTTTTCCGCAAGCCGATTTTATTATACTCGAATCAACATATGGCGACAAGTTGCACGAGTTGGTAACAGTGGCGTCCGACAAATTACTCACGCATATTGTCGAAACATGTATCGACAGAAAGGGTAAGCTGGTAATACCCGCGTTCAGCCTCGGCCGCACGCAGGAAATATTATACATGCTCAACCAGCTCGAAATTGAAAAAAGATTGCCGCAATTAAATTATTATGTAGATAGCCCGTTATCTATTAAAATAACCGAAATGGTTAAAAGATACCCGGACCATTTCAACGCAAATGTGCAGACCCTGTTAAAAAACGACAAAGATGTGTTCGACTTTAAGGGATTGCAATACCTTGACAGCGTAGAAGAGTCCATGGCGCTGAACGATTCGAACGATCCATGCGTGATCATTTCATCGTCGGGTATGGCCGAAGCGGGAAGGGTGCGGCATCATATTGCGCACAACGTGGAAGACGCACGTAACACTATCCTGATGACAGGTTACTGTGAACCGGAATCACTCGGCGGGCGATTAAAAACAAAACCCGACGAAGTGGGCATATTTGGTAAACGTTTTAAAGTGCGCGCACAGATTGCAGAAATAACAAGCCTGAGCGCACATGGTGATTATGAAGATCTGTGTCAGTGGCTGGCATGCCAGTCGCCTCAAGACATTAAAAAATTGTTTCTTGTACATGGCGAGTACGATGTTCAGCAGCGCTTTAAAGACAGGCTGCTGCGCAAGGGTTTCGACGATGTACACATTCCATCGCTTCACGAAGAAGTTGGATTGGGAATTGCCTAATGAAAATAGTCTATGACGACCACTAAAGATTTTACACCCGTAGGGTCGAAGCAGGAAGCGGAATTCCTTGAAGGCCCACGGTCGCGATTAAAAGAAGTAGGTTTTTTGATCAAAGTGATGGCTGAGTTTATATATGGATTCAGAAAGCTGCACTTTACAGGTCCCTGCGTAACCGTTTTTGGATCCGCCCGTTTCAAGGAAGAGCACCCGTATTATATTCTCTCGCGCAACATGGGGCAGGAGATAGCCAAGCTTGGCTTTACCGTGATCACCGGAGGCGGTCCCGGCATTATGGAAGCTGCCAACCGCGGCGCCAAAGATGTTGGAGGGCGTTCGATTGGATGTAACATCATCCTGCCCAGGGAACAGTCGCCTAACAAATACCTCGACAAATGGGTAGACTTCGACTTTTTCTTTGTTAGAAAAACGTTGCTTAGCAAATACTCTTATGCTTTTGTCGTGCTGCCCGGCGGCTACGGCACGTTAGATGAATTTTTCGAGGCGCTCACGCTTATCCAGACCGGAAAATTTCAAAAGTTCCCGATAGTGCTCATG
This sequence comes from Chitinophagaceae bacterium, assembly GCA_016786745.1. Classification (GTDB taxonomy): domain Bacteria; phylum Bacteroidota; class Bacteroidia; order Chitinophagales; family Chitinophagaceae; genus Flavitalea. The sequence continues at coordinate 53,283 of JAEUVS010000164.1, forward strand.
GGTAAAGACTACCACGCCGATTTGTATAGTTACCTGCAGCGGTTGGTCGAAGAAAAGACCATCGATCCCGCCGACCTCGACCTGTTTCTCTTCACCGACTCAATTGAAGAAGCAATCGGGCACATCACCAAACACGCGATTGAAGGATTTGGTCTGAAAAAAAGAAAGAAAATGAAATCAAGAAAAATTCTTGGAGAATGGGGATAGTGCGTAATTTTTAGTCCTTAATTTTATTGATGTCCTCTTACACGCGGTATTGCTTCGCCCTCGATCTTAAAGACGATCCGGTAAGGATCGCTGAATACGAAAAGCATCATGAAAATGTGTGGCCCGAAGTGCGCGAGGGTTTTGCGCGGGCAGGTATCATAGATGTGCAGCTTTACAGAACGGGTACAAGATTGTTCATGATTCTCGATACCGAAGAAGGTTTTTCGTTTGAGAAAAAGAAAGAAATTGACGATGCGGATCCTGTCATCAGGAAATGGGAGGCATTAATGTCGTCGTACCAGCAACCACTTCCATGGGCCCCTCCCGGCGAAAGATGGATTTCGATGAAACCGATTTTCAAGCTTAACAAATAAAATATGGCTTTAGCAGGCGGATCTTCAGTTACCGTTCAACCCGGTCAGTCGAAACAATCCGGATATATGATTCCGTTGATTCTTGTTACCAGTTTGTTTTTTCTGTGGGGGTTGGCGTATGGTTTTTTGGACGTGCTGAATAAACATTTCCAGGAAACGTTGAATATTACGAAGAGCCGCTCACTATTGCTGCAGGCCGCGTACTTCGGGGCGTATTTTGTTGCCGCATGGCCGGCAGGTATGTTTATGAATAAGTATGGATACAAGAAAGGTATTATTCTTGGCCTGCTTTTATATACCACCGGCGCTTTTCTGTTTTATCCTGCTGCACAGCTAACGAGTTTTGAGTTTTTCCTTTTCGCATTATTTGTGATTGCATCGGGATTGGCGTGTCTCGAAACCGCGGCCAATCCGTATATAACCGTTCTCGGGCCCCCGGAAACAGGATCATTTCGATTAAATCTTTCGCAGTGTTTCAACGGCGTTGGCGCATTTTCCGGCCCTCTTATCGCTGCAAGTTTATTCTTTGGCGAGGGTAGAAATTCAGGTGGTGAACTTGAAAGTGTAAAAATGGTTTACATCGTCATCGGCGTTGTGGTGCTGGTTGTGGCTGGACTTTTTGTTCGCACACCTCTTCCAGAAATAAAAGAAAGCGAACTCACATCAACGCAGTCGCAAGATAAAAAGCCGCTAATTAAACATTCACATTTTGTTCACGGTGTTGTCGCACAGTTTTTTTACGTAGCGGGACAAGTGGGTATCGCGGCGTTATTTATCAATTACTGCACCGAGAGTGGCCTGGGTATTACCAATGAGGTCGCATCATACCTGTTGTCGGTTAGCCTGATGCTTTTTACGATCGGGCGCTTTGCGGGAACGGCACTCATGCGAAAAATTGCGCCAAACAAATTGCTCGCTGCCTATGCCGTATTCAATGTGATTTTCTGCTTAGTGGTGGCGTTTGTACATGGATGGGTATCTATATACTCTTTAATGGCAATTTTCTTTTTTCAGTCGATTATGTTTCCAACCATATTTGCTCTTGGAATAAAAGATCTCGGACATCATACAAAAAAAGGATCTTCGGTTCTTATTATGTCGATTGTTGGCGGTGCAATAATGCCGGTAATAATGGGCTTAGTCGTACTGAAATTTTCCACCGCCATTTCCTACCTGGTTCCCATGGTAGGATTTATTCATATAGCCTGGTATGGATGGAGAGGTTACCGGGTTAAAACTTGATTTTTTATCTATTCTGCTATTATCTTGATAAGCGTTCCCGACGCCAGGTGATCCTTTAATTGCATCCCATTCAACACTGCCATCTCTTCATACCGTTTCTCCGGAACATTATAAGCCTTTAATGCCTCCTGAAAAGTAGAAGCCTTGCTAACAGTCTTTACCCTCACCCGTTGCGGTTTCTTATTCAACTTCGACGGATCAGAGAGGGGTCCGAAACTTTTCATCGTATTGCTAAACGAAGCAGCATACGCATCAAAATCCGCAAGCGCAGAAACCCCAATAATGTGGTAGATGTTATTATTGTACTGGATAAAATAAGATAGCGTACGTAATGTTTGCTGCTCCGATTTCTGATCAGCCACCATTGCCAACGCAGTGAGTCCATTCACTTTTACTTCCTGGCTTTGCACCGCCGTCAGATTATATTGCTTAAGTGTTGCGCTCGCGGCTTCCTGCAGATTCGCGCCTTTGGCGAGTGTAAGCATCATCATTGCCTTACCATCTTTAGGCGCCATCTGGAAGGCAGTTGGTGAATTGATGTATTGCCAGTTCTGCGGAATAGGAAATTGCAGTTTAAGCACCGGGTGGTAGAATGCATTATTCTCAACATATCCCTGCGCAGGGTCTTCTCCATAAATCAATCCTTCAATTCTCTTCAAATACGAATTCCTGTTCTCCATTGGATTCGTAAGTTTCAACTTCGCCTTCCATTCTTTCGCAAGCTTCGAAACCGTCACATTTCTGTCTGCCGGATTCGGATGAGTAGAAAGAAAATCAGGGAGCTCGTCTGATCCACTTGCCTGCGACTGCCTTGCGAGCGTATTGAAAAAGCCCGCCATGTATTCGGCGTCGTAATTGATCTTCGAAGAATACTCAACACCGAGCCTGTCGGATTCGCGTTCCGCATCTCTTCCGAATTTCAATAACAGTAGTCCCACTCCCTGCGAAGCTGTTTCAGCAAACTGCGCAAGATCCGGGGCAATGATCACACCAGCGATGATGCCTATCTGCCCCAGCATCTGGTTACGTTGCTGAATCACGGAGTGACGCGCAGCAATGTGACCAATTTCATGTCCCAATACACCCGCAAATTCGGCTTCGTTATTGAAATGCGCCATGATGCCTCTTGTGAAATATACATATCCACCAGGCACCGCGAACGCGTTTATGATATCTGAATCTACAATCCTGAATTGGTAGTCGAGATTGGGGCGGTGCGAGATTGCCGCCATCTGTTTTCCCTTTTCGTTGATGAACTTCTGCAATGACGAATCGGGATATAAACCGTATTGCGCTATGATTTCAGGATCGGCCGATTTTCCCATTTCTATTTCCTGCGCTTCCGACATCAGTACTAATTGCCGGTTACCGGTAACAGGATTTTTTGCGCATTCTCCAAGCGAAAACATGCACGCTATGAATGCCAGGGACTTAGTGAATTTTGTCATGATTTTCGGGGTATTTGCAAGGGCAAAACCGCGCGTAATTTACGCTTAAACATCAAGTAAAATCTGCTAAAATCTACTATATGATTCGCGTGCCTTATATGCTATTTTGCCACAGTTGTTAATGAAAAAAGCGTACCATGCGAACATTTTTAATCGTTGTGGGGCTGGTTTTTTCTGCAGTATCCTATGCTCAAAATGAACCGTTTACCAAGCGGGTGGTTGCCACTGGCTTTAATTCCGCGTGGGAGGTGGTATATGGCCCGAACGACTCCCTGTGGGTGACTGAAAACAGGAATTACACTATCCAGCGCGTAAATATTGCCAATGGTAATAAAACGCAGCTGATAGATATCAAAGCTACTGACGGCACTATTAATCTGCCTTCTACCGGTCAGCAGGCGCAGGGTGGATTAATGGGTATGGCGCTTCATCCAAATCTTTATTCATCCGATCCCGCTGTAAGGGCGCTGAAGCCATGGGTGTATGTAGTGTATGTATACAGGAGAAACTCCTGCCCGGGTACACAAACATCATGTGTATTTACCACTAAAATTGTCCGCTATACTTATTCCGGGAACTCACTCACAAGTCCGCTAATCATTTTAGACAATATTCCCGGTAGTAACGACCATAATTCAGGAAGATTGGTTTTAAGCCCCGTTATGGAATCGGGACAATACCGTTTATATTATACATTGGGCGACATGGGTTCAGGCCGTGATAAAAACCTGACGAGAACGCAAAATTCTCTTAACCTGAATTCACTGGAAGGGAAAGTGATTCGATTAAATTCAGAAGACGATGGCGATGCCGGCGCAGATGCATGGGTGCCCGATGATAATCCATTTTACAACAGTTCATCTATCACCGCGCGCGACTATGTTTATTCATATGGTCACCGAAATCCGCAGGGACTTGCCTGGGGCTACAATGGTTCGGGATATTCCCTGTATAGTTCTGAACAAATGGACAAAACGGACGATGAGGTAAATCTTATCCAGGCCGGGAGAAATTACGGATGGGATTCGGTTGCTGGTTACTGTGATGACAACGTGAATGGTACGAGAATCGGTCAAACGCTAAGCGCAAATGAAAGTTCGTACTGCACTGCACATGCGGAACATACGGAACCGTTATATACTTTATATACAGCAACTGCCGCCGAGGTAGCTACGATGCCTGTAAGTAACTCTCTGTGGCCCACGGCTGCGCTTTCGAGCATTGATCACTATGCCCTGGGAATTATCCCGGGTTGGAATTATTCTGTGCTGGTTTCTCCATTGAAAGAAAACCTGGTGTATCGTTTACAATTAAATGCAAACGGAACCGCTGTTGTTGGAGACACGATTTCGTATTTCAGGGGAGATGGTAACAGGGTGAGAAGAATTCGTGTGGCTCCTGATGGAATGAGGTTTTATGTTGCGCGTGATGTTGGCGCTTCTGCCAATGGCGGAGCAATTATGGAATACAGATATGATGGTGTGCTGTTGAAACGTGATACGCTTCCACGCTTACAGCGACAGAATATTTTTAAACAATTGACGCTGCATCCTAATCCTGCCGGCAATATTGTGACGATAGATTATCCGCGATCTTTTGCGAAGCCCGCTGTTGTTGAACTATATACTATAGATGGTGTCCGTGTAATGGGGGAGCGAAGTTTCAATTCGCAGGTGGCGTTACACATTGGCCATCTTCGTACGGGAGTGTATCTTGTTAAGATTACTAACGGTGTTGGGCAGTTGCTCCAGGTAAGAAAACTCATCAAAAAATAGCAGTTCCTGGGGTCATTTAAAAAACAAATCCAAAAAATAAAAAACCCCCGTTTTCCGGGGGTCAACAAAAACCCATCTTAAAACAAAACTCATCCCTAAACAAAACCTTTCTAAAAAAAATTTAAGCAGCCACTGCTTCCTGTACCGCCTGTTTCACCAGCTCAACATCTCCCCATATTTTAATTTCTTCTCCGAGCGCCACTCCACCTGTTTCCAAAACAGGATTGTATGATACGCCGAAATCATGGCGGTTAATCTTGCCTGAAAGAGAGAAGCCCGCACGCGAACCACCCCACGGATCTTTTGTTACTCCACCGAATTCAAGCTTAAGCTCAACTGGCTTTGTAGTTTCTTTAATAGTGAGATCACCGACGAGAGTAAAATTCTCATCGTCTACTTTCTCGATACGCGACGACTTAAATGTGAGGTAGGGAAATTTTGCCACTTCAAAGAAGTCTGCATTCCGGAGGTGTTCGTCACGTTGTGAATTGTGGGTACTGATAGAATCCACTTCGATTTTCACATTTACATTGGCTGTAGTGAAATTGTCGCCCTCCGTTTCAGCGGTGATGTCTACTTTACCGAATGTACCTGAAACATTAGTGATCATGAGATGCCTGATTTTAAAGCCGATCTCGCTGTGTGTAGGGTCGATGACCCATTTGGTTTTTGACGTGCTCATTTTTGATGTTTTAACTTTGAAGTAATATCATTATAAATACTAACAGTGTTAACTAATAGGGCAAAAAAATTTAGACTTTAATGCCGGAGATAAATGCCTTGATAAAGTCCTGTATTACCAGCTGGTTCAGCTCCTGTTTCGCCTGGTTATGGTTCATCATATTTATGGATATTAACCCGTGCAGCATCGACCAGAAGGTATGCAGCTTCAGCATGTCATCGGCTTCATGGTTGTTGCTCGCTGTAATAAGGCCTTTAATGGGTTCCAGGACAAGATCCGTGAAGGTGGCCAGTTCCGGGACCTTATTCACGGTATCGCACGACGGCAAGCCGAGACCGTACATCACCTGGTAAATCGCTTTATTATCGAAGGCGAACTCCCAATAGGAGAAGGCCATGGCTTCTATCTGCTTTTCCGGGTCGCTATAACGCTTTTTGGCTTTGGCCATCTCATCGCTGAGGAGGCCGAATCCCTGTTTGGTGAATTCAAGGAGTATGGCTTCTTTGTTTTCGAAGTGGTCGTAGATTACGGGTACGCTGTATTCTATCGCGTCGGCTATGCGGCGGATAGAGAGGGCCTGCCAGCCTTCTTCCTGGACGATCTTCCAGGCCGCCTGCAGTATAGAGGCTCTAACCTCTTCCTTTTGCCTTATTTTCCTTTCCGCTATACCCATAGTATAAAATCTAACAGTGTTAGCAAATATAATATGATTTTAGACCGGTTTCCAAATAATTCCCGGACATTAACAAATCTTTGAAACTTTCACGCTTCACGCCTCACGCTTCACGATTCCTATCGGCATAATAATTGAAATAGCACATATCCGAGAATTCGAGGTCCCTGAATATGAAACAATTATTACGCTACCCTTTCCTCATTTGCATTTGTGTTAAAGTTTTATATCTTTACCTCCGCGTACGAGTTCGCATAGCTCTGCGCTCCTCTCGTTTAGATTCAATCCTAGTTTTAGAGAAAAGACCAACTTCTTCCACCATCCTTACGAAGGCTGTTCGTTATTCCCCAATCCTACCGAAGGCTGTTTGTTATCTCCCGATCCTACCGAAGGCTATCTGTAATTCCCTATTCCTACCGAAGAAGCATTTAATCAGTTACCCGGTCATTAATCTAAACACCATATGCAAGCAGTTTCTCAGCCAAGAGTTGATATCCTAGGAACACCCATTGACAATATGACGATGCAGCAGACGCTGAACCTCATTGAAAATGCGATCGAGACGAAGAAGAGTGTGAGCCACACAGTGGTAAATGCAGGAAAGATAGTTCTCATGCACCAGGATGCTCAGCTTAAACAAAGTGTTGTAACTGCTGACATTATTAACGCAGACGGTCAGGGTGTTGTTTGGGCCTCAAGAATTCTTGGCCAACCTATTGTTGAAAGAGTAACAGGGATTGACCTGATGGACAATCTCGTGGCACTCGCGTACCGTAAGAAATACAAAATATTTTTCTTCGGAGCCAAAGATGTAGTGCTCAACAAAGTGATCGAGCATTACTCAAATAAATATTCTCCCGACATCGTTGCCGGATACCGCAACGGTTATTTCAAAAAATCAGACGAGCGTTCCATTGCACAGCAAATTGCCGACAGCGGCGCGCAGATGCTTTTCGTGGCCATCACCTCTCCGATAAAGGAAAATTTCCTTTACGAAAACCGCGATCTTCTGCAGCACGTGAATTTCACTATGGGTGTTGGCGGTAGCTTCGATGTTATCGCTGGTCATGTTAAACGCGCTCCTCTCTGGATGCAGCATTCCGGCCTGGAGTGGGCTTACCGCGTGTACCAGGAGCCGAAACGTATGTTCAAACGTTACATGGTTGGTAACTGGAAGTTCATGACACTGGTGCTACGCTACAGGTTCAACCTCGCGAAGTGACGAAGTCATCCCGAGCCCATTCGGCTTACGCCTCAGGGTAAACTCCGCGAGGGATCGGCAGAGAAACAATTTAATCATCCGGATCTGCATGCAGGTCCGGATTTTTTGTGTCGTAAATCACCCGGTTAAAGTCACCATTACCCCCCGTTACTCTAATTCTTCATAGGTATGTTTGTGCTATGGAAAAAGTAAATTTCATGGACACAAAAATATTTGTGAACCTGCCGGTGAAGGATCTCGAGAAGTCGGTAAATTTTTTCAGGAAACTCGGCTTTTACTTCAACCCTCAATTTACTGATGAAAAAGGTACGTGCATGGTTATTGGTGAAGACATATTTGTAATGCTGCTGGTAGAAGAATATTTCAAAACATTTACGAAGAAACAGGTGTATGATGCTACAAAAGGTACAGAGGTGATTCTGGCACTGTCTGCCGAAAGCAGGGAAAGGGTAGATGAGATTGTGCAGAAAGCGACTGATGCCGGAGGTACTACACCAAACCATAAACAGGATTTGGGATTTATGTATGGCTGGGGTTTCGAGGATTTGGATGGACATATGTGGGAGGTAATTTATATGGATCCTTCAGAGATTGAGAATTAAAACGATTTCACGATTGACGATTGACGATTCACGAACTTCGTTCCGTGCAAAACAAACTAATCGTCACCGCCGACGGCTCCCATACGGTCATCAATAAAGATCTAAACGTTTCCTATCACTCCATGCATGGAGCGATCCAGGAATCGAAACACATATTTATCGATGCAGGTCTCAATTATAAACAAAAGAAAAAAATAAATATTCTCGAGGTCGGCTTCGGAACAGGACTAAATGCACTACTCACATTAATAGAATCAAAAAATGATCGTTCTGAGATTATATATGAGGCTATTGAACTACATCCTTTGGACGACCTATGCATATCTTCGCTCAATTATTTGTCCCTTTTGAATGCCGGGCAGCTGCGCGACAAATTTCTCAGCATGCATTTATCTCCTGCGTCGGCAGCGACTAAAATCTCAGACCATTTTCATTTGAAAAAAATCTACGGCGACATCCGTTCTATTCAACTTTCTTCCAGTTACGATCTCATCTACTTCGATCCCTTCGACCCTGTTGCACAACCGGAGTTATGGTCGGTTGATATCTTTAAAAAAATATATGATTCGACTAATGACGGTGGTGTTCTTGTAACTTATTCGAGTAAAGGTGCTGTACGTCGCGCAATGGAAGCTGCGGGATTTAAAATCGAAAAATTACCTGGTCCCCGGGGAAAAAGAGAGATCGTGAGAGCAACGAAAAATTGAGCTGGTAAAACTTTCGTTATTTGGTTGTCAGTTTTTACATGGATTATTTTAGCTATTCAACTGATATCAAACAACATATACCTAAAATTGCACTTTTAATTTGATTTATATCAAATATCAAACTTAATTATAATAATTAGCACGATTTTTAGGCAATGCATTGGTACAAAACTAGTTGGATGCTGCTATTCCGGTGTAAGTTCAATGAGGGTGAACTTGCGTCCCTGAAAAATTATTTACCTGCGAAGGAGTATTGTTTGGTTGGTGGTCCCGGTGAGGATGAGTACTATGGGGTGATGGGAGAGGGCTTGCACGACAAACTTATGGACATTTTATCGGGAGAAACTTTAGAAATGCTTGAGTATATAGATGATTCGGAAATCCGGGAGGTTTTAAAAAGTAATAGGCCTACCGAGAAAATAGGTAATCATCTTTTGTTAGAAAGTTATCAATAGAGTTTTACTGGAAAACTTCTTTGTCTAACGATCAATAAATCTTGGGTTAAAGAAATCTCTCCCTTATCTTTGCCGTCCATTTGCCGGGTATGTGAATGCCAGGCGGAAGGATCGGTAGTTCAGTTGGTTAGAATGCCGCCCTGTCACGGCGGAGGTCGCGGGTTCGAGTCCCGTCCGGTCCGCTTTCTTCAAGATAAAGACCCGCTCTGGTAGCGGGTCTTGTCGTTTCCGGTCTATTTTTCGGTCTATCTACGACCATGTTTATGGCTAAGTCTTTAAAATGTATATTTAGTTCAAGGCTCTATTTCTACCATTTGGTAACTAAGAAAGTTTAAAGTCGACTAGATGACTTCAAATTGAAGCTCCAAGGAGTGAATAAAACATCATAAAGTGTTAATATTAATTAAATATATTTGCGTATAACGCAGATTTTTATGCCTAAAAATGAGATAAATCGGATAAGAGTTGTTTTAGCAGAAAAAGGTATAACTAATAAGTGGTTAGCAGAAAAACTTAATAAAAACCAAACAACAATATCCAGATGGTGCAACAATGACATGCAGCCATCGATAGAGACTCTTCTGGAAATTGCAAATGTACTTACTGTCGACATAAAGGATTTACTGTGGTCCTCAAAATCTGAAAAATGATAGAAGGAAACGACAATATTTTTGAGTCAATTGGTAATCTATTAGACAATTTAATGGAGGGGGAAAAATATGAAACCCTGCCACCTAGGTCTACTAAGGATTTAGATGCACCATTTGTTTCCAACGAGGAACTTGAAGCACTAGATCAAGATATTTATGGAGAAAAAAAAACAAATGAAAAAGGTGAAGCTAATTCCAGATCAATCTCTACCCCAATACTAGAACAGCGTAAGAGAATCAAGATTGAACCTCCTTCACCAGAAAAAGTAGCCGGAATCAATATTGTAGGGATAAGTGGTGATAATAATAGAATTATTACACCCTCTTTTCATATAATTTTAGCGAGAGCTGCTATAGTCGATTTCAGATATACAAAAGGATTCGATAAGCCATATTTTTATAAAAAACAAAAGGATATATCTTCAGTCTTAATTATTGACAATAATATTTTTGAGGATTCTCATAAGATATATACCAATAACACTCTTGTTGAAAAAGGGAAAAGGGTGCCTGTGATGGATGCGATCAAAAATTTTGATGGCAAGCCTTTTCGCTTCAGGTATAACCATGAGTCAATTAAATCATCACCCGCTTCGCATTCTTTGGGGCTAGGAGTAAAGCTTCAACATACATTAGAGCTTAGCACTTTGGAAGAGATTGATTTTGAGAATAAGGAAACAGTAATTTGTATTAAAGATGGTCCCTATGTATCAAATAGCATGGTACCAGTTGATGTTCAAGATGGGCTTAAGAAATTGTTATCCTGGTCTGATCAAAAAAGAGCATTTGTTGCAGTTTCCACAAAAATTTCAGATTCACGAGTTTTACTTAATGCGATCAAGAATGGAAATGAGTATTTAGTCGAAGAATATTTTAAAGGTCAGGGTGTTACCCCTGATGTTATTGAATCTTTTGGAACCGACATACTTCTTATCAAAAAAATTTTATCCCCGGGCTATCGTACTCCATTAATACAATACGTAGAAAAAACCAGGGAGAGTATTTTCGAACCTGAAGAATATAAAGACCTAATTCCGCTCACTTGTTACTATCATAAGTACCATAAACCATATAATTTTATTCGAATTGAAATTCCAAAATTTCTTTGGGATCAGAATAAAGAATTGGCTGAGTTTGCAATTTCAATTGCGATCTGGCAATACGAGCTTGGAGGCAACTCTCCGCTTGTTATAAATGCAGCTGTTGAATCAGCAAACTTGTCTCATGAGAAATTTGTTATTGAACAGCAAATGAAGGCCCAATTTGAAAAAAAGAAGCTAGAATTAATTGAATTCTTAAATATATCATAATGGGAGAAGTAATTCATGTCGCGAGGCCATACCACGACTTAACAACACCGTTTACTATAGATGAAAATGGTGCTATCGCAGAATACATAATAAATGACCCTGAGCTAATGCCACAACTAGCCATAGGCGCTACGATTCTTATTAAAGACAAAAGAAAAGAAACGACAAGTACAGAGGATTATTCGGATTTTTGGTACGCCGGAAGGATAGTTGGACTAAAGTCGGTTGCGCCGTTTAATCCTGAAAGAACTACTATGCTTTATAGGGAGGATACTACTATGGATCCTTCTGTTACACTGAGTGATATCAGAGGACCACACACTCATCAGCCAATGGTAATACAGGTCTTTTTGAATAGAGAATTGTCGAAATTGGAGAATAACCCGGGAAAATATATCGAATCATCTATTCAGCGCCCCCCATCCGGCTATAGCTATTTATATTTCCCTGAAATTTCCCAAAGCCCTGATTCTACATCACCAACTCTTGCAGATATATTAAATGTTCCTGGTGAAGGGCTAGATCTTGGAATGATTGGTTTTGGTAATAAACCATACGGCTGGAAAGGAAATTCGTACCTCCATTATCGTTGGGACATTAAAAATCTAGATAATAAACATGTTTTTATTGTAGGAGAAAGCGGATCAGGAAAGACTGTATTATTAAAAAATATCGCATACGAAATCAAAAAAAGCGATTCAAGCAATAGAATTATATTGACTGATGTACAGGGTGACATCACTCAGATTTTATTTCCCGATTTTGTTCCCAGGATTATACCAAAAGACTGGCAACCAGTTTTTACTGATCAACAATATATTGAAGCTCAAAAAGTCTTTGGAAAATTCAGGCTAATTGTTCCAAAAACAAACGATGAATCAATCGCTGATGTCAATGAAATAAAAAAATTAGCCCTCAAATCAGGCGTAGACGTCAAAAGTATCAGCTTACGTTTTCAAGATTTGGATTTGCCAAGCAATGCGGAATATTTATTTAGAACTACATCTATACAAGCTGCTCCATTACTAGACGACCTAGCTGAAGGGTTACATGCAAATAAGGAGCCAGCATCGATTTCTAGACTACTTACAGCTCTCTCAAGACTATTAACAAAAAACCCTGGATCTCAAATCACAGTCCCGACCAGTGGCGTTTCTTATAATCGGGTAACGTTTGAAGCTACAAGGAGAATACTAAATGATTTGCAGAAGTACTTTGATATGGACTTAGAAGCACTTTCAAATGACAGCAATCCTTTAGATGCTTTTGATTTTAACGGCACGATTATACTGTATTTAGATCATCTGAGTCAAGATGAGCGATTTATGTGGGAGATGCAATTAGTTAGTTGGTTATATCAAAATAAGAAAAAGCTAAAGAACACATATGTGTTTTTTGATGAGGCTCACCAAATAATACCAGCGGAAAGAGTCGCAAAGTCTGGTGGAATGGGGGAAATTTTCAACCGACTTCGATCAAATTTTGAAAAGCTCGCTAGGGAAGGGCGAAAATTCCGGTTAAATCTTATATTGAGTACACAGAATCCTCAAGATCTCCACCCAATAGTGCCCGAACAGTGTCCTACACGAATTATTATGAAAATCAACCCAAAAAACGCCCAATATGCATTTCTGGAAAAAGAATTAGCCTATGTTGCAAATAGCTTTGGACATGGGCAATTCTGGATACAAAGCCCTTTTAATGGCACACCAGATTGGATCAGAGTTCATAGTATAGCTCCTCCTTTACCACACACTTCAATGGAAAAATTTAGAGATGAACTTGAAAAACGAGCTAATAATAAATCATGAGGTTAAAACGAAGGCAAGCATATGGCGTTCCGAAGAATTGGTCTAAACGAGAAGAAAATCTTCTTTTAAATCATTTGCGTACTGATACTTTAGATATAAAGTATTTAAAAGCACTTTTCCCAAAAAGATCCTTACCTAGTATAAGAAGCAAAGTAAGAAAACTTCGCATTAAGTATGACCTATTTGGCGAATCATATCGAGGAGATAAAGGAGCGTTTACAACAAAAATTGCAAAAAAAGTAAAGCCCAAAATTGTTTTTGAAGCATATGCAGGGGCAGGACATCAAACATTCCGGTGGACCGACTATGCAAACAAAGTTTACGCCTGCGAACTAATGAAGAGCAAGTTTATTCAATTTACTATATCTGCCAAAAAAAATGGCTATAGTAAGTTAGCAAAGAAAGGGAACTGGGATCATTTTAAAAAAGGAAAGAAAAGTGTCTATTTTTTTTCGGGCGATGTTATTGCTGCCGCAGCAGAACTACACGTAAAAAAAGTGAATATTGATACTGTAGATTTGGATACTTGTGGTTCCACCTTACTCACTTTGCCTACCATATTAACACTTCTTAAGCCTCGATATTTTGCTATCACTCATGGGGAGTTTCATTCCATGAGATTTCAAAGACAAGATGTTTTAAGAAGACTATTGGTCCATAGAGACATTCGGGAAAATCCACTTCCTTTGGATGTTGATGAGTTAAGCAATGAACTAGATAAGGCTGTAAAAGTAGCAGCTTTTAGAGCTCACAATGAAACTAAAGATTCATTTTGGCCAATCCTAAAAGGCACCACATGGCTCGGAAATCGCTTTCACGGGATGTTAAGACGATATTACAAACTTGAAAAACCTCGAGCTACTTCTGATTGTATAAATAAAATTTCCAAATAGTTTATCTAGCTAGCAACCTTCTGAAAAAGGTGAGGACCTAAAGGAAAATGACGTAGTTAGCCTCTATGTTGAGATTTTACTTCCCAAAAAAGCCGAGTACGCCATCAGGAAGAGCAGGTAATAATCATAATTTCCTTAATTTTCCGAAATGTTATTGGACCCCTCCGCCTATATGCAAATGGCAATAGCCGCAATGAAAGACTCTGTCCCGGAGCCTAGAAGTGATGGTAAAGTAAGTCCAAAGGTAGGCGTCGTATTAGTTTCTCCAGATGGTGAACATATAATTACAGGTCATAGAGGAGAGCTTAGGAATGGAGATCATGCCGAATATACAATACTTGAAAGAAAAAATCGGGATAAGGATCTCACGGGCTATTTTTTATTTGCCACACTGGAACCATGCGCACCGGGATCAAGGAGACACCCAAAACTCGCATGTGCAGAAAGGATTGTCAATGCACGTATTGCAAAAATTTGGATTGGAATTGAGGATCCTGACCCAACTGTCGATAGAAAAGGATTTAAGTATCTGGAGGAAAATGGGGTTGAAATAGAATTGTTCACTGAAGAATTTCAAGAAGAAATTAGAAAGGAAAACAAAGAGTTTTTAGCTCAAGCTTTGATGCGTGCTGAAGAAGCGAAGGCCCCAAAGAAAATTCTACTATCTCCCTTGGAAAAGAAATCCCTTACGGCTAATCTAGATTCTTTGTCAGAAGAGGCGTTACAATTGTATATAACAAAAGCGAAAATTCCATACAAATTGGGGTCGACCGATTTCCTGAAATTTTTAGCCCAGCAGGAGCTAGTAATCTTTGACGAGGGTTTGAACTCGTATGTGCCTAGTGGTTTGGGATTATTGCTTTTTGCAAAACAACCCCGGTTGTATTACCCCCAAGCTGTTATTAAAGCAGAAGTTCGTAACCCTGATTCGGAACCAATTATCAAAGACTTTGACGGTCCATTGGTGTTGTTACCAGATCAAATTGAACAATGGTTAAGAAGTGTGCTCCCGACAACGACTATTTCCCGAGAACGGTTTTCACGAACAGATAATTTAGTTTATCCTATTACTGTTCTTCGTGAGGCTATTTTGAACGCAATAGTGCATAGAGACTACGATATCGCCCAAGCTAGAATTTATCTGATTATTGAAGATGACAAGATAACCATTAAGAGTCCAGGGGCTCCGGTTAACCCTATTAAGTGGGATGATTTTGTCAATTTCAAATCTCCGTCCTTAAGTCGTAATCCTAAACTGATGAGTGTCTTTAATCAAATGGCGTTTGTTGAAGAAAGAGGAATTGGAATGAGAGAAATGCAATCACTCCCATCAAAGTATGGATATGAGTTGCCCCAAATATCAATGGAAGAGCCTTACTTGGTAATTGCATTACCTAGAACAGAAGTTTTCCCATACTAACAATACGAACTATTTTTCAAGGACATTTGATCAATTAAATCATTATTTTTATCAAGTCAAGTTAACCTCTGTAAAGAGCCATAGGTTTGCCCTATTTGTTTGAATTTAATCGAGTGAAAAAATCGAGTGAAAAATTAGATCGTTGACAATCATTAAGATATGAGCGTCGGACAGGAACCGTCGGGTCCGCAAAAATTGAAGGCTGTCTGAAAAGACGGCCTTTTTTTATTTTCCATACTGGGGGGCGTTTGCCATAATGATCTCCATTTTAAGTAGTCTCAAGTCGAACTTTGATTCCTGAAAAGCCACAATCACCACTCAGAAAAGAGGGTATAATAACCTGCCGTATACTTTGTGGCTTAGTGGGATATTTTATTATTTAAAGGGGAGAAACTTCCCCCTTTTCCTCCTCAAATCCCCATTATCATTTAATCCTTAATTTAGCCGCTCATTTACAGCCTATGCCATCGGATGCCAACAGACAATTTCTCGATTTTGAAAAGCCCGTCAAGGACCTGATTGATGAAATTGCCAGTA
>JAEUVS010000022.1 GCA_016786745.1 Chitinophagaceae bacterium
CGTTGGCCACCCACAGCATATCGTCGATCGTTACGATACCCAGCAGAATATTTTTGTCGTCCACCACCGGCAATGCCACCCTGTTGTTCATTTTGAATACCTGGTTGGCTTCTTCCTGCGTGTCGTTAACATTAAGTGTAATGGATCTGTAGTCAATAATTTCTTCAATAATGTGTGATGGATCGGCGAGAATAATTTCACGGATACGAACGTCGTCAACAAATTCACCCCTGTCGTTCACCACGTAAATCACGTCGATCGTTTCACTGTGTTTGCCTTCTTTTCTTACGTGATCCAACACTTCGGCCATGGTCCAGTCGACCTGCACGGCGATATAGTCCGGGGTCATAAGGCGGCCCACGCTTCCTTCAGGATAACCTAACAGTGAAAGAGTAATTTTTCTTTCTTCAGGGTCAAGAAGCCGGATCAATTCTTTCACCACTTCGCTCGGCAGTTCTTCGAGAAAAGCAGTGCGGTCATCCGCTGGAAGTTCGTTAAGCAGTTCCGCGGTTTTGTATGGAGGCAGTTCCTGGATGATCGATTTTTGAGTGGAGAAGTCAAGTATTTTAAACACGCTTGCAGCGCGGTGAATGCTCATGTTGCTGATGATCTTCGACGACAGGTCGGGCAATTCATCAACAAGAAAAGCTACGTCGCTGATGTTTTGATGGTTGAGAAATTCGCGCGTTTCAAGCACGTCCTCCTTTCCGATTATCTCAAGAAAATTTTCCCTGATATTTTCCTGTTCTGTTTCCGGTATCATGCATCAAATTTAGTATCTAAATTGCACCATGCTCAGGATATTGCCGTGCTTATATATTGCACGCACTAAAAAAATGGGAAACGGGGTATTTACTGCCGAACCCATCAAAGCCAATACCATAATCGAAGTGTCGCCGGCGATTGTAATGAGTAATGAAGAGCGCAAGCTTCTCGATAAAACACTCCTGCACGATTATATTTTCGAATGGGGAAAGAAAAAGAAGAAGTGCTGTATGGCTATGGGATATGTTCCTGTTTATAACCATTCATACGATTCCAATTGCGAGTACGAAATGGATTTTGATGCGGCTACGATTTCAGTGGTAACTGTTAAGGATGTAGCGGCAGGGGAGGAGTTGTTTATAAACTATAACGGCACGTATAATAACGCCAAGGCGGTTTGGTTCGACGCGAAATGACATTAATCGTTTGCAAACTGCTTCCTGATCACATTCAACGCTCCACCGGCCTTAAACCACTCAATCTGTTGCTTATTGTAAGTATGATTCAGTTTCACATTATCAACAGAGCCATCTTTATGATTCAGCACCATAGTGAGTTGTTTGCCCGGGGCAAATGATTGCAATCCTGTAATATCTACCAGGTCATCTTCCTGCACTTTGTCATAGTCTTCCTTGTTATCGAAAGTAAGTGCAAGCATTCCCTGTTTTTTAAGATTGGTTTCGTGAATACGTGCGAAGCTTCTCACGATAATTGCCCTCACCCCGAGGTGGCGGGGCTCCATCGCCGCGTGCTCTCTCGAAGAACCTTCACCATAGTTTTCATCGCCAACAACAACTGTTCCGATGCCTGCTGCTTTATATGCCCGCTGTGTTGCCGGAACAGGTCCGTATTCGCCGGTTAACCCGTTCTTAACAGAATCTGTTTTTTCATTGTAGAAATTAACAGCGCCAATGAGCATGTTGTTTGAAATGTTATCGAGGTGCCCACGGAATTTCAACCACGGCCCGGCCATTGAGATATGATCGGTGGTGCATTTTCCTTTTGCTTTTATCAAAAGACGCAGACCATGCAGATCGGTACCTTCCCAGGCGGCAAACGGTGCAAGTAGTTGAAGCCTGTTGGAGTCGGGTTTTACTACTACTTCAACCCCGCTTCCGTCTACTGCGGGTGCCTGGTATCCTGCATCTTCAACGGCGAAACCTGTTGGTGGAAGTTCTACTCCTGTTGGTTCATCAAGCATTACTTCGTTGCCGTCTTCATTTTTCAGTTTATCCTTCAGCGGGTTGAAGGTGAGGTCGCCGGCGATAGCAAATGCAGTAACAATTTCAGGAGACGCCACAAAGGCATGCGTGGAAGCAAGACCATCGTTACGCTTCGCGAAGTTTCTGTTGAAAGAGGTGATGATAGAATTTTTTCTGTTGGGGTCGTCGATGTGTCGTGCCCATTGGCCAATACAGGGACCACACGCGTTCGCGAGCACCACACCCCCAATTGCATCAAACGCTTTTAATAAACCATCTTTCTCGATGGTGTATCGTACAAGCTCACTACCGGGAGTAACGGTAAACTCAGAACGACTCTTCAGATTTTTTGCGGTTGCCTGTCGTGCCACGCTTGCTGACCTGCTTATGTCTTCGTAAGAAGAGTTGGTGCAGGAACCAATAAGCGCTACTTCAAGTTTTTGGGGCCAGTTATTTTTCTTAACTGCTTCAGCGAACGTGCTGATGGGCCATGCCAGGTCGGGAGTGAATGGACCGTTAACATGCGGTTCGAGTTCGCTTAGATTTATTTCGATAAGCTGATCGTAATATGCTTCGGGATTTGCATACACTTCAGTATCCGGACGTAAATGTTCTTTGATTCCGTCCGCGAGCGCTGCAACTTCTTCGCGGCCGGTTGCTTTAAGGTAGGCCGACATTTTCTGATCGTATGCGAAAAGCGAACACGTCGCGCCGATTTCCGCTCCCATGTTACAGATGGTTGCTTTACCGGTACAACTCATGCTTTCCGCGCCTTCTCCAAAATATTCCACAATTGCGCCGGTGCCACCTTTCACAGTAAGGATACCGGCAACTTTCAAAATAACGTCTTTAGGGGCTGTCCATCCGCTCATTTTCCCGGTAAGTTTAATACCGATGAGCTTTGGCATTTTCAGTTCCCAGGGAAGGCCGGCCATAACGTCAACGGCATCAGCGCCACCCACACCTATTGCGATCATACCAAGACCGCCCGCGTTGGGGGTGTGACTATCGGTACCGATCATCATTCCCCCGGGGAACGCATAATTTTCAAGCACTACCTGGTGAATGATACCGGCGCCGGGTTTCCAGAAGCCGATGCCATATTTATTTGATATCGATGAAAGAAAATTGAATACTTCGCTGTTAACCTGGATGGAGTTGGCAAGGTCCTCTTTTGCTCCTGATTTCGCCTGTATAAGGTGGTCGCAGTGAACAGTGGAGGGCACGGCGACTTTCGAACGGCCACATGTCATGAATTGCAGTAGTGCCATCTGGGCGGTGGCGTCCTGCATCGCTACACGGTCCGGCGCGAAGTCAACATAATCCTTTCCTCTTGCATATGAGTCGGTTGCCGGCTTATAAAGATGTGAGTAGAGTATTTTTTCTGATAACGTGAGAGCCTTACCTGTAAGCTTTCGTCCTTCTTCAATTTTCCGTGGCATTCTCTCGTAAACCTTCTTTATTAAGTCCAAATCAAAAACCATCTAATGCAGATTTTAATGTATTCTAAAATTTTACGCAAAATTACCTAAAATATGCTTATCCTTTAAGCCAATCTTGTGCCTGCCGTGGAATTTGATTAAATTCGCGGTATGAACCGTTTGAGGTATTTTATCGAATGGAAACTATTCGGTGTGTGCCGCGCTATCGGAGAAAAAATGGGAATTTCCGTGACCCGGATTCGTACATGGTTCGTTTATATTTCTTTCCTCACGATGGGTTCTCCGCTCATTGTTTATTTTGTGCTGGCGTTTTGGATGAATATGAAGAGGTATATTTCGTCGGTGCGACGGAATCCGCTTTGGTACCAGTGATATGATCGTGAATCGTCAATCGTGAATCGTCAGATAACTGCTTTCCTCAGCTTCACAAGCTTTTGCAATAACTCCTCCAGCAAATCCAGCCTCAACATATTCGCTCCATCACTTTTCGCAACAGCAGGATTCGGATGCGTTTCAATAAACAGTCCATCAGCGCCCGCAGCAATCGCAGCCTTCGCAATCGTGCCAATCATCTGGGGATTCCCCCCGGTAACCCCTCCGGGTTGATTTGGCTGCTGCAAGCTATGTGTGCAATCCATCACCACGGGCACATCAAATTTTTGCATCGTCGGAATGTTACGGTAGTCAACCACTAAATCCTGGTAACCAAACGTGGTTCCCCTCTCTGTAAGCATCACCTTGTCGTTCCCGGCGCCTTTTATTTTCTCCACCGCAAATTTCATCGACTCACCACTCAAAAATTGTCCCTTCTTTACGTTCACTACCTTACCTGTAAGCGCGGCAGCCTGCAACAAATCCGTCTGCCTGCAGAGGAAAGCCGGTATCTGCAGGATGTCTACATATTTTGCCGCAAAGTCAGCTTCATCATGCGCATGTATATCCGATGTAGTAGGCACTTTATATTTCTCACCGGCCTTCTTCACAATTCCCATCGCTGTTTCATCACCAATACCGGTAAACGACGACGAACTCGTACGGTTCGCCTTCCTGTAAGATGATTTAAAAACATAGGGAATGCCCAGGTTTTTACAGATCGAAAAAACTCTATCCGCCACCTCCATCACCAGCTCTTCCGATTCAACAACACACGGGCCGGCTATTAAAAAGAAATTCTTTTCGTCGTACGACTGATTGGCGAACAGATCTTTCAAAATTTTTTGCATCCCGCGAAGGTAGGTAAAACGTCAATCGTGAATCGTGAGTCGTGAATATTTAGATTGACGATTGACGATTGACGATTCACGGCTCACGGTTCACGGTTTTCCCCCTATCTTCGCCTCCCTCTAAATACCTCTCATGCAAAAAGAGAAAATACTGGTTATCGGCGCCTCGGGCCAGATAGGAGTGGAACTTACGCTCGCCCTCAGAAAAATTTACGGTAACTATAACGTCATCGCGTCCGACCTGCGCGAAGAAAACGACCTCCTCAAAGGAACCGGTCCGTATGTGCCGCTCGATATCATGAATAAAGAAATGCTTCATGTGCAGGTGATCCGGCAAAATATCACGCAGATTTACCTGCTCGCAGCAATTCTTTCTGCGACCGGTGAAAAAAATCCAAACCTCGCCTGGAACCTCAACATGCAGGGATTGCTCAACGTGCTCGACATTGCGAAAGAAGAACACCTGCATAAAGTGTATTGGCCCAGCAGCATCGCCGTGTTTGGTCCCACTTCACCCAAAATAAATTGTCCGCAGCAAACCATCATCGAGCCCACGACCGTATATGGCATCAGCAAGTATGCAGGGGAATTCTGGTGCAACTATTATCATCACCGCTATGGCGTAGATGTAAGAAGTTTACGCTATCCCGGCCTCATCAGTTATAAATCGGCGCCAGGCGGCGGCACAACGGATTATGCGATCGAAATTTTCCAGGAGGCCATCGAAGAAAAAAAGTATGAATGTTTTCTCGCAAAAGATACTTACCTCCCGATGATGTACATGCCCGACGCCATCCGCGGAACAATCGAATTAATGGAATCGCCTGCCGATAAAATTTCCATACGCACCTCGTACAATATTTCTTCAATGAGTTTTTCGCCTGAGCAACTGGCGTCGGAAATTAAAAACTTCATTCCCGATTTTAGCATCACCTATAAACCGGATTACCGGCAGACGATAGCTACCACGTGGCCACAAAGTATCGATGATTCTATTGCCAGGAACGACTGGAACTGGAAACCTGAATACGATCTGAAGAAGATGACGAAAGATATGATTGAGAATTTGAGTAAATGAGTTACAGCTGCGCTGCTTTAGAAAAATAAAAAAGTTTCTATAAAAAAAGATGACTGAATATCTATTAGATAAGTTTGCTTGCTAAAAATAAAAAAGACACTTGTGTGAGCGCCTTTCTATAAAAAGAAAAAAGTATTTTTTTAATCAAAGATTCGCGATATCGGCTACGGTTTTTCTTTCAAGGACTTTTAACGTCTGGTCTCTCACCTGCACCATCGTATCGTGGAGACCGCAGTTTTTTTCATCACAGTTTTTACATCGCTCATAAAAATAAAGACTGACGCACGGCAACATCGCGATGGGGCCGTCAATGATCCTGATGATTCTTGCAAGCGGAACATCTTTTGGTGGCACCTTGAAAAAGTAACCGCCTCCTTTACCTTTTTTACTTTCGAGAACACCTTCATTTTTGAGTTCAAGCAAAATATTCTCGAGAAACTTCAGCGGAATTCTGCGTTTTTTGGAAATTTCAGCGATAAGCGTGGGTTCATTGGCAGGTTTATGTGCCATGTACATCAAAGCCTGGAATGCGTATTGTGCTTTCTTTGAGAGCATTTTCTTGAATTGTCATCCCCGAACTGCGGCGTAGCCGCATGTGAGGGATCCGTTTTAAATCGCTGTTACAAAGATCCCTCGCTCCGCTCGGGATGACTTTGGTCTTCGGCCTCATTCGATCCCTAAAACATCGTTCATTTCATATACCCCGGGCTGACTCTTCGCAAGAAATTCCGCAGCCAGCACCGCGCCCGAAGCAAAACCTTTGCGGCTATGCGCCGTATGCGTAATGCAAATATCATCAATGTCTGAATGATAATTCACAATGTGTGTTCCCGGAGCCGGGTCGGTCCGCTCACTGGTAATTACCAGCTCATCTTCACGGTCCGACGGTTGATTTACCCATTTCTTTTTTTGTTTAATGCTGTTCAGCACCTGCTGTGCAAGCGTAATCGCCGTACCGCTCGGGGCGTCCAGTTTTTGGGTATGATGAATCTCTTTCAGGTCTACTTCGTATTCTTTGTGCGGCGCCATCAGCTCCGCGAGTTTTTTATTCAACGCAAAGAAGATGTTTACGCCTACGCTGAAGTTGCTTGCATACAGAAATTTGCCCTTCCTTTCTTCACATAGTTTTTTGATCTCCGCATATTTATCGAGCCATCCTGTTGAGCCACAAACTACCGGCACACCATTGTCAACACACAACTTCACATTTTCATAAGCGCTATCGGGGCTGCTGAATTCAATCGCCACATCGCCTTTTTTTATGTTCTCCACCGTGCGGTCTTCAAGATTTTCTATACCAACTTTACAAACGATGGTATGACCCCTGCTGACCGCAATTTCTTCAATCGCGCGACCCATTTTTCCGTATCCCAGTAAAACTATGTTCATTATTTTATCACTTGAGTTTGACGACCACCGACAGGGCGGGCGTCATGGTATTAGGTAGTATTGTAGGCCTTATGTACAATGAAAGTTCATCGCCCACGTCAAATCCTTTCAGATGTGCGTCTACCGTAGCATCAACAACATTTAGTCCCCACATCAGCAGGGTAAATAATATGGAGTAATCCATATCTCTCCTGTAGTCGTTTCGGTAGTCAATCAACGCACCCTGCTCTTTTTGTTCCACCAAATAACGTAACGCGGGATCGAGTCGCTCAAGACTGTCCTGTGCATTGGGACCGTCGTACCTGTTATTTGCCACGATGGACAACGCGTATTTTATTTTGTTGTACCATTTCCTGTTATAGGTAAATGTATAGATAGGAACACCAATGGCGCCGTAAACAATCGGCACCTTCCAGTACTTCCTGTTATATATCTGGCCCCACCCGGGCACCACAAGCGAACGCAGCGTTGCACCGCGGGGAGTATGCACTTTTTTCTTCACTACAACAGTGTCTTTTCCTGATGCAGTTTTCTCAATAGTTGTGTCGTTATATTGTGTTGTATCCGAGAAAACAGGAATATTTTCGGCAGGCAATGCGCCTGTAGTATCAGAGGGTACACGAAGTGTATCGGGCACCTGTGAAAAAGAGATTTTACATACACAGATCAGCAGAAAAATATTTAGAAAGATCTTCCTCATTGTTCACGCTCAGTTGGCCGTTACGCCTATCTGCTCGAGTATCCTGTTCAGGTCGTGAATAGAATAGTATTCGATCAATATGCTGCCGTTTCCTTTTTTTGTATGGTTCAAGCTGATCTTTGTGCTCAGGTGCGATGCCAGTGTATCTTCAATTTTTTTGAATGCCGGCGCTAACCCTTGCTTTTCCGTTTCTTTTTTTCCCTGGCTACCATTTTTGTAGAGCCGTCGTACCAGTTCTTCGGTCTGCCGTACAGACAAACCGTTTTTCACTATTTCGTTGAAAATATATAACTGCTTATCTACAGTATCTACGTTAATGAGTGCCCGCGCGTGGCCCATGGAAATGTTGTTTTTTCTAACGGCCACCTGTATATCCGGCGGCAGTTTCAGAAGCCTGATGTAGTTGGCGACTGTGCTTCTTTCCTTGCCCATCCGCTCCGCCACTTCTTCCTGAGTGTGGTTGAGTTCTTCCATCATTCTCTTATAACTCAGCGCTATTTCCATTGCGTTTAGGTCCTCACGCTGCAGGTTTTCGAGCAGGGCAAGCTCAAGTAATTGCTGGTCGTCGGTTTTCCTGATAAACGCGGGTATGTCGTGCATGCCTGCGAGTTTCGCTGCCTTCCATCTTCTTTCACCTGCCACCAGCCGGTATTTTCCTGACGCTGTTTCTGAAACGGTTACGGGTTGAACAAGATCGTGGAGTTTTATGGATTGCGCCAGCTCCTGCAGCGCCTGCTCGTCAAAATCCTTACGCGGCTGTTTCGGGTTAGGTTCAATATCTGTAACAGGTATGCGCTGCATAGTGACAGCCGACTTCACTACCGAAGGTTTCAGTTCGCCGGTAGTTGTTTTCATTTCGGTATCTATGCTTTGAAGAAGGGAACGGATACCCTTGCCCAATGCATCCTTGTTTTGTTTTGGATTGGTCATGGTTAATGTTTTACGGATGCTTATTCAAGTATCCTTTCTTCCTGGCTTATCCTGGTTTTATTATTTTTCTGAAGCACTTCTTTCGCGAGGTTCAGGTAGTTCATCGAGCCCTTGCTTTGCGCGTCGTACAGGATAACCGGCTTGCCAACGCTTGGCGCCTCGCTGATGCGGGTGTTACGGTGAATGATTGTATTGAAAACCATCTCATCAAAATGTTTTCTCACCTCGCTTACCACCTGGTTGCACAGGCGCAAACGTCCGTCGTACATAGTCATCAGTATACCTTCAATAGCGAGCGACGGGTTGAGGCGGCTCTGCACAATTTTAATTGTGTTGAGCAGCTTGCCCAGTCCTTCGAGGGCAAAAAATTCGGTTTGCACAGGAACGATTACTGAGTCTGCTGCCGTGAGGGCGTTTACAGTGATCAGGCCGAGGGAAGGAGAACAGTCAATTATAATAAACTCGTATTCGTTCCTTATTGGTTCGAGAATATTTTTTAATACGCTTTCCCGGTTCGGGTAGTTGATCATTTCTATCTCCGCACCAACCAGGTCAATATGAGAAGGGATTACGTCAAGGTTGGGAATTTCCGACTTGAGCACCACATCTTTCGCAGGTGTTCCGTTTACCATGCAGTCGTACAGGCTCTGCTGTATATTTTGCAGGTCGAAACCGACACCGGTCGTACTGTTCGCCTGGGGGTCGGCGTCCAGCAGCAAGGTCCTGAATTCCAGTACCGCAAGGCTGGCTGCCAGGTTAATGGCAGATGTGGTTTTGCCCACACCGCCTTTTTGATTCGCCACTCCGATTACTCTTGCCATAGGTATATGCTTTGCAAGATAGGTTGATAAGTTCTAAATTGCTGACAGGTTGGCAAAATTAAGATTTCGGTATAATATCTGGCGACGTAGTTATGAACGATCGGTATCTCATCATATCTGGTACAAACAGAAGGGATAGCAATACAAGAAAGGTTGCCCACCAATACCAGCACTGCCTCACAGAAAGAAATATTTCCTCGGAAATTCTCACCCTCGAAGGCATGGACCTTTCGAAGCATACGCCCGAATACGACGCGATGGAAAAAGAAACGCTGATGCCTTCAAAAAAAATAATTTTCGTTGCGCCAGAATACAATGGAAGTATTCCAGGCGTCCTGAAAACGCTCCTCGACCTTTCCGATTACAAAAAAACATGGCATTGGAAAAAGGCATTGCTCGTGGGCATTTCCACAGGGCGCTCCGGTAACGTGCGTGGCCTCGAGCATCTCACCACCATTCTCAACTACATGAAAGTGATAGTGCATCCCAACAAACTCCCCATTTCATCTGTTCACAAATTATTAGACGGAAGGCCCGAGATCGACGATCCCGACACCGTGCGGGCCATCAACATACAACTGGATGAGTTCCTTAAATTCTGACATACATGCGTAACCCTACATTTTTCCTGATTCTCATAGGCATAATGCTGGTGCTGGAAATATACGTTTTCCAGGCGCTGAAGATGGTGGTGCCTCCAACATCTCCCCGCGTTCGCATGGCCCTTACCGTTATATACTGGCTCTTTGCAGTGCTCGTGGTGGGAGCTTTCATCGCAATGGTATATTTCAATTACGATTCATGGCCGAAATCGGCGCGTGTATATGTCCTGGCGATTGTTGTGGGAACGTTTTTTTCGCTGGTTGTCGCGTCACTTTTTCTCGTTGTCGACGATATCAGGCGCGGCGCAACCTGGATCATCGTACGCATGTTCAGAAATCCGGCGCCGGGCACCGAAGCAGATGCAGAAAAAATCACACGCTCGGTGTTCATGAGCTGGATGGGACTTATTTTCGGAGGCGGCCTCTTCAGCACGCTCATCTATGGTTTTAGTAACAAGTATAATTATACAGTAAGACGAGTTGTTTTGAATTACAGCAACCTTCCCGAAGCATTCCGCGGACTTAAAATCGTGCAGCTATCCGACATCCACTCCGGCAGTTTCATGGATAAAAAAGCTGTTCAGCGTGGCGTGGAAAAAGTATTGGAAGAGAACCCTGACCTCATTCTCTTCACCGGCGACCTTGTAAACGATTATGCAACGGAGATGGTTGAATATATGGATGTATTCGACAAACTCAAGGCGAACATGGGCGTATACTCCGTTCTCGGTAACCACGATTATGGCGACTATGTGCGCTGGCCCGATGCTGCGACGAAAGTCGCGAACCTCGAGCGGCTGAAGAATGTGCATGGGTTGCTTGGCTGGACACTGTTGATGAACGAAAACGTGATTTTTGAAAGAGGTGACCAGCGTATCGCGTTACTTGGAATAGAAAACTGGAGCGCAAAAAGTAATTTCCCGAAGCATGGTCGCCTCGACGAAGCGCATGCGGGCACTGAACATATTCCTTTCAAGATCCTGATGAGTCACGATCCGAGTCACTGGGATGCGGAGGTGCGGCCACAGTACAGCGACATCGATTTAACGCTTGCGGGTCACACACATGGTATGCAATTTGGTGTGGAGATACCCGGATTTAAATGGAGCCCGGTGCAGTATATGTACAAGCAGTGGGCAGGATTGTATGAAGAAGGAAATCAGAAATTATATATCAACAGGGGATTCGGATTTATCGGTTACCCGGGAAGGGTAGGAATACTTCCTGAAATCACTGTGATTACTTTAACATAATCTTCATTAAACGCTAACAAAAGTTGTGAGTCAGAAGGATGAACTTTAATTCATTCAACAATAAAACTCATCGTATGAATCCTTACCAGGCAGCATCACTAACCCTACCGGTAAATCCCGTTGAAAAAATTTTGAAGCCCGTCATTCTTTTAATAATTGCACTTGCCATCACCACCTTCAGCTTTGCGCAGGGAGGATTTCATATCGGAGTAAAGGGCGGTGTGAATATGTATAAGATAGATGGACGGTCGTTCAGCGACGAATTTAAACACAGCTACAATGCGGGTCTTTTCGCGGAGATCAACTTCAGCAAGAAAGTCGGCATTCAGCCTGAGCTTCTCTGGAACCAATCGCAAACACGAACATCTACACGTTTCAAGGATATTTACGACGAAGGCATTGGCGAGCTGAAAGGTGTTACGCTCAATTATCTCAGCGTACCCTTGCTGCTGAATGTTTCTCCTTCCAAGTTTGTTACTTTCCAGGCCGGTCCGCAGTTCGGTGTGCTGATCAGCAAGGATCAGAACCTGCTCGAGAATGGCAAGGCCGCGTTTAAGACAGGCGATTTATCCATGCTGGGTGGTGTTCAGCTTAATCTCGGCGGCGTAAAGGTTGGCGGCCGCTACATGGTTGGACTTACTAACATAAATGATATAGACAATCAGGACAAGTGGAGGAACCAGGGGTTCCAGCTGTATGCGGGCTTCCGGCTTCTCTAAATTGTTGACGCCTCACGCTTCACGCTCCATTGGCACCAAACTTGACCTATATACACTATCCTCCAAATAAATCAAAAAATTAGGAGGATAGTGTTATTTTGTCATTGTAAAACGTGTTAATGAAAGATACTTTTTTCCTTCGGCCAGAAGAAGAAATGGATTTTATCCCGATTATCCCCCTGAATGAGAACGATAGTGAGAATGGCCAGGAAACCCCCGTTCCCAACATTTTACCGCTGCTTCCTCTTCGAAACACCGTACTTTTTCCCGGAGTGGTCCTGCCCATCACCGTTGGACGCGATAAAAGCATCAAGGCGGTAAACGACGCTTACAAGGCTGACAAATTGGTAGGAGTGGTTGCGCAAAAAGACAGTGAGGTAGAGGACCCCACCGTAAGCGATCTCGAAGATATCGGCACCATCGCCAGGATAGTAAAACTCATTAAAATGCCCGATGGCGGAACAACTGTCATTATCCAGGGCAAAAGCCGGTTTAAAATCGGTTCGGTAACCACCGACGACCCTTACTTCAAAGCAAATATCGAAACACTCGTAGAGCCCGAACTGCCAAAGAACCAGGATTTCGAGGCGTACGTGTCGAATATAAAGGACCTTGCGACACAGATTATTCAGCTGTCACCCAATATTCCATCCGAAGCCGGAATCATCCTGAAAAATATTGAGAACCCGTCGTTCCTGATTCATTTCATTTCGAGTAATCTGAATACCGATCTCGTAGAGAAGCAAAAATTACTCGAGCTGAACAACCTGCAGGCACGCGCCGATTTACTGATGCAATTGTTGCAGCGCGAGCTGCAATTCGCGGAGCTGAAAAATAAGGTGACTGTCAAAACAAAAACGGAGCTCGACAAACAACAACGCGAATATTTTCTGCAACAGCAACTGAAAAGCATCAGGGACGAGCTCGGTGGCGATAGCAACGATCGTGAGATAAAAGAGATGCAGAAGAGGGCGGAAACAAAAAAGTGGCCGCAGTCAACCAAAGAAATGTTTAACAAGGGAATTGAGAAGTTGGAAAGAATGCATCCTACAACTCCCGACTATTCCATTGTCTACAACCACCTCGACCTTATTCTCGATTTACCCTGGGACGAAACGACCAACGACTTATACGACCTGAAGAGAGCGAAGAAAATTTTAGACGATGATCACTACGGCATGGCCAAAGTGAAGGAACGTATTCTTGAGTATCTCGCCGTGCTCAAGTTGAAGGGCGACATGAAGAGTCCTATTCTTTGTTTTGTTGGCCCTCCGGGAATTGGTAAAACTTCTTTAGGGCGCAGCATCGCCAGCGCGATCGGAAGAAAATATGTGCGGCTCAGTCTCGGCGGGCTGCACGATGAGAGCGAAATTCGCGGTCATCGCAAAACCTATATTGGCGCAATGCCGGGAAGAATTATTCAGTCTATCCGGAAAATAAAATCGTCGAACCCGGTGATGATCCTCGATGAGATAGATAAGGTAGGTCACGATATGCGTGGTGATCCGTCATCGGCATTACTCGAAGTGCTCGACCCGGAGCAGAACAATACTTTTTACGACAACTACCTCGAGATGGAGTATGATCTCAGCAAGGTATTGTTTATCGCAACGGCGAACGACCTGAACAATATACAGCCGGCGCTGCGCGACAGGCTCGAGATCATCAATCTCAGCGGTTATGCTGTTGAAGAAAAAATAGAAATAGCGAAAAGACACCTGATACCCAAACAGCGCGAGGCGCATGGCCTGAAGGACAAAAAGTTTAATATCGGTGAGAAGGTAGTCGAACGGATTATACAGGACTACACGCGCGAAAGCGGTGTACGTGAGTTAGACCGGTATCTCGCCGCGATTATGAGATACGAGGCGAAAGAATACGCGATAAAGAACAAGACAAAATCCATTACCAACGCTACTGACGTCGAAAAGATTCTCGGGCGGCCGAAATTCAGCAACGAACTGTACAAGGTCGCGAATATGCCCGGCGTAGCGGTGGGACTTGCGTGGACATATGTTGGTGGTGATATTCTTTTTGTTGAAACGAGTTTGAGTGATGGAAAAGGTGAGATCAAGCTTACCGGTAACCTCGGTAATGTGATGAAAGAAAGCGCCACGACAGCTCTCACTTACCTGCAATCGAATGCCAGAAAATTGAATATCGACCCTGAATTGTTCAATAAAAAGATGGTTCATGTGCACGTTCCTGAAGGCGCTGTGCCGAAGGATGGGCCCAGTGCCGGTGTTACCATGCTTACGTCTATTGCATCTGCGTTTACAGGTAACCGTGTGAGATCATTTCTCGGTATGACGGGTGAAATCACGTTGCGTGGACAGGTATTGCCTGTGGGTGGAATCAAGGAGAAGATATTAGCTGCCAAGCGTGCGGGGTTGAAAGAAATTATTCTTTGCTGGCAGAATCAGAAGGATATAGAAGATATAGATCCCAATTTTATCAGGGGATTGAAATTTCACTATGTGAAGACGATGCAGCAGGTGCTGGAAATAGCGTTGGTTTAAGAAACTTTCCCTGTCGATCCCTCGCGGAGTTTACCCTGAGGCGTAAGCCGAATGGGCTCGGGATGACATGTAAATCACTGCTGTCATCCCAAACCTGCCGGAGTTTTTTATACTGTCATCCCAAACCTGCCGGAGTTTTTTATACTGTCATCCCGAACCGGCGCGAAGCGCCGTGTGAGGGATCAGCACAAAACGCAACTATTCAACATAAACGTTAGGCCTGGCGTACCAAATTTTAAGAGAATCTCTTATCCTCGCCGTGTCGGCGGGCGTAGCCGGGAGCACAAAATAAAGATTAAACACTGTTGAATCTTTCGTATCCATCTTAATGCTGGTCTGGTTCTCAACAAGCTGGTTATAACGGCGAAGCGCACGGGATTTATAAGCGGTACGTTCAATTACAAACTTATAAGTGGAACGCGTTTGAACTGTATCGCTTGCCACGTGCTTAAGAGAATCGGGCATTGTGCTGATGGCCATTGTATCCGAGGGCAATGTTGTAACGGGTTCTGTAGCCGAACCTGAGTCGCCGTTCCTGTTATATAATTTATAACCTCCCCAGATAACTATTACGATTCCTGCGATCGCTCCGAGTGCGATGAGTAGTTTTCTGCCGCTGCTGCTTGAAGTTGTATCGAGATAAAATGTTTTTGACCTTTCAACCGGTTCTTCCGCTTCGTGCTGCACTTCCTGTTTGTGCAGGTGGGGTTCGCCAGGTTTAAATTCAAGCGTGCCCTCGCGGGTTTTTTGCAGGTATCCTATTCCTTCAATCTGGAAAGGTTTACCGATGTTGAGCAAAATTTTTCCATCAGACAGGAACGATTCGAGGTCTGACTCGGCAAGAGGTTTTATTTTACCGGTTTCTGTTCTGATGTAGTTAATAAAATCTTCGTCTGGAGCGTTTACCGTTTGTTGGTTGAAGCGGATGTTTTGAAGGAAGTCAGCAAAAAGTTTGTCTGTAACATCGGGAACAACCACGGAAGGATCAAGGGTGAAGACGCCTATCCCCGGTAATCGCAACTGTTTATGCTGGTAAAGATACTTTGCGAATAAGGACGATAGTTTCAAGATATCAGAATTTACAGCACAAGTTAAATATTAATTGCTGGGAACCAAAGTATCCGCGATTGATAGGGCTAAATTTGTACTACAATAAATGACGAAATCCTGCGTTATGCTCGACCCGAAAGAAAAGGCGTTTATCGAATATTGGGAGAAAAACAGGGAGAGGGAGAATTCTTTTTTCTTCCAGCTGATCACCGGCATTCCGGTGGGATTGCTGTTTGCGCTGCCGATAGTTTTTCTGCTTTTCACCAGCCGCTACTGGTTCAAACGAGCCGATATGGTAGCCCATACCGAACTGAGTATTCCCGTACTTCTCGCGTGCATATTGATCATTGCTGTGTTTGTTGGTGTTATTTATAAACGTCACAAATGGGAGATGAAAGACCAGCAATACAAAGAGCTTAAAGTGAAAGAAAACAGAAAATCTTAACGTAATTATAGGGAAGCAACGAATCCATACCGGCCATTGTCAAATAGCGTAATCATATTTTTACATAAACGTTTCTGAATGTTAAGGACCCTGCTTTTTGTATTGTGTATCAGTGTTGTAGCGCTCTCTTGCCTCAAGTCGACCGAACGGTCGTGCGCTTACAGCAGTACCAACGTCTCAGCGCCCCAGGCCGAAAGGGATTCACTGAGAGCTTATCTCGACTCGAATAACCTGGAAGCCGAAGAACATTCTTCAGGTTTCTTTTACGAAATCGTAAATCCGGGTACTGGCAGCGACACGATGAGGTTATGTTCCGAGTTGCTTCTTGATTATAAAGGACAATTTGTGAATGGACAGGTATTCGACCAGGGAACAAACGCTTACATGGTGTTGGGAGCGCTGATAGAAGGATGGAAGAAAGGAATACCTCTCATCAAAAAAGGTGGCGAAATCAAACTATATATTCCCCCCGCCCTGGGTTACGGATACAAGGATTTGACGAACCAGCAAACCGGCGCGGTTATCATACCCGCAAAATCAATGCTCATCTTCGATGTTAAGCTGAAAGATTATTCGGCAGGATATTAATCCTATTTTTACGAAAAGATCCTCTTTGCCGCACGAAGCAATTTCCGTATTTGACATCTTCAAAATAGGTGTAGGTCCTTCGAGTTCGCATACTCTCGGTCCCTGGCGCGCGGCGCAGCGTTTTGTTTCATCAATAGAAAAAAGTTATCCTCTTACTGATGTGGTATCGGTAAGAGTTTTGCTTTTTGGATCATTGGCTAAAACGGGAGTGGGCCATGGTACGGATATCGCCGTACAGCTTGGCCTTGCAGGTGATGATCCCGTTAGCTGCGACGTGAATCGCATTGCAGCTAAAATTGCAGACATAGCGAGCATGAAAATTCTTTTGCTCAAAGGGATCCATGAAATTGATTTTGATCCAAGAGAGGATATCGAATTTTTCATCTCCGAGTCGCTGCCCTTTCATCCGAACGGACTCACCTTTCTTGCGAAACTGAAAAACGGGGAGAATATCGCTTCGACATATTATTCCGTTGGCGGCGGCTTCGTCGTGCAGGAGAATGAGCCTCTTTCAACAGGCGCGTCGGTGCAGTTGCCGTTCCCTATCAATCGCGCGGATGATATTCTTCACTGGTGCAGAAAAACGGGATTGTCTATCAGCGAGGTTGTTCTCGAAAATGAAAATACCTGGCGCAGTGAGTTCGAAACCAGGGAGGGTTTGTTGAAGATATGGAAGGTGATGCAGGAGTGTATGTACAGGGGATGTCATGCTGAAGGCGAATTGCCGGGAGGGTTGAATGTAAAAAGAAGGGCTGCATCGTTGAACCGGAAATTGCTGAAAAATGCGCGGTACGAGAACTATCAGCAATGGATAGACGCTATCAGGAATGGTGGCAACAGTTTTAGTTATACGCTTGACTGGGTAAGTTGTTTCGCGCTGGCGGTGAACGAAGAAAACGCGTCATTCGGCAGGGTTGTAACGGCTCCCACGAATGGTGCGGCGGGTGTGATACCTGCGGTGTTGCAATATTTGGTGGTTTTTAATAATGGAGACAGTGAGGAGAAGATTGTTCAGTTTATGCTTACTGCGGCAGAGATTGGAAGTATTTTTAAGAAAGGCGCTACTATTTCTGCGGCGATGGGTGGGTGCCAGGCGGAGATTGGTGTTTCTTCAGCGATGGCTGCGGCTGGGTTGACAGAAGCATGTGGAGGTACGCAACGGCAGGCGTTGATGGCTGCTGAAATTGCGATGGAGCATCATCTTGGTATGACTTGTGATCCCATTGGTGGGTTGGTTCAGATTCCGTGTATCGAACGCAATACGATGGGAGCGATTAAAGCGATTACCGCTTCGCAGCTTGCGTTGCAAAGCACTCCTGATTTTGCTAAAGTCTCTCTCGACGGAGTAATCAGTACCATGTGGGACACTGCGAAGGATATGAACTTTAAGTATAAAGAAACTGCGGAAGGCGGGTTAGCGGTTAATGTGCCGTTAGGGTTGAAGGAATGTTAGGGAGAGAGGAGAGGGGAGAGGGGAGAGGGGAGACGTGTTACTGTCATCCCGAACCGGTGCGAAGCAAGTTTTCCCTGTCATCCCGAACCGGCGCGAAGCAAGTTTTCCCTGTCATCCCGAACCCGCCCAAAACAACTTTTCTTGTCATCCCGAACCGGTGCGAAAGCAAGTTTTCCCTGTCATCCCGAACCGGCGCGAAGCGCCGTGTGAGGGATCAACGGAGCAGCCAACCTAACCAAAAGACAATTTCTCCATCTCCGGATTCATCGACCGAATCAACCAGATCTTTTTCTCACGCCTCCATTTTTTAATCTCCTTTTCCCTTGCGATAGCCGCATGTACCGACATACATTCTTCATAGTACATGAGGTTAAAACACGAATATTTTCCTGTGAAGGTTGTATTGTTGCCCCTGCTCTCATAATGTTCATTCAGTCGCCGGGCAAGATCATTTGTAACACCAGTATAGAATACAGTCTTTGAAGGATTCGTGAGAATGTAAACGAAATACACGAATGCAAGTTCGTTTATCCGGAATGGCTGAGCACGATGCATAAACGGTGTTGTAGTAGTTTTTTTCTTACCTCCTCCGACGATCCCTCACACGGCGCTTCGCGCCGGTTCGGGATGACTTTAAGGGAAAGATGTTGACCGTTGAAAGCATGTACCTTTGGCTAACTTTGAAAAAAAATACAAAATGCCAATTACGTTTTACCAGATAGAGGGAGACGCACCTGGAACATCGATCTATATTAATCCATTGCACGTTGTACGAATAGTGCCTAACGGCAACAGTTGTAAAGTGCATCTTACCGATAAGATGGTTTACGATATCGGCCAAACCGCCAGCGTTGTACATGCTAAAATTCAAAATTGCTTAAAGTAGTCATTTTTTATTTCTTTCACCGTTTCATTCTCTGGTAAATCGTACGCTTTTGCTATTATCTTTTTGCCTGGCGCATCAACCGTGACTTTATATAGCCAGTTTAATTCATCGCCATTGTCGATCGCGTCACCTTCTTCGATAAGTTTATCTTCATTATCATAGATAGAAACCTTCACCGCAACGACTTTAAAATTATCGCTCGCCTGGATCGAAATAACATTGGAGGAATTTGAGAAAAATATTGTAGATAAAGTTGCGGATGAAGGATGGTTAATAAATGTTTTTTCCCTGAATGAAAAATCGGGCTTTGTAGTAGATATTAATGAGTGGCAAAGGATTTACGCGAAGAACTAAAAAATATCATTAACCGGAAGTAAATTTTTTGTTGCAACTCGTTGGAGAGCAGGAAAGACTCCAGGAACTCTTTGACGAGTTTATTTTTTTCTTTAGGCGGATGCTTTGCACGTTTTAAACTGCGAGAGCAGTTCCTTATCATTAATCTCCGTATGTAGCCTTCCGTGTTTTTGTAGCCTTCCGTGTTTTTGTAGCTGTAGTTTTTCTGAGGTAGTTTTATTTATCTCCCATTTACTTTTCTAATACTCCACCAGCGTCTTATACAACGTATCTCTTTCTACTGGTTTT
>JAEUVS010000029.1 GCA_016786745.1 Chitinophagaceae bacterium
CCGAATACCGTTACCTGCCCCGACGACGCTTTATTGATAGTAACCACTATTTCCGTGTCGGACACCACAGCAAATGAATCGGCAGCTATGCCACCAAAAGATACTTGCGTTGCGTTGGTGAAATGATATCCTTTTATGGTAACCAGCGTGCCGGGACCGGCATTAAGCGGAGAAAATGAAGTTATTTGAGCAGCCCTTACTTTATTTAACAACATTCCCATTGCGGTAGACATGCCGCCGACACTTATAATATCAGTACTACCGTCGTGATTTAAATCGGCCAGTAAAAGCGCCTCACTTGCATCAACATTCGTACGGTAGGTAATAGAATCGAAAGCAAGCGTTGTTTCAGATTTGTTTTTGAGGACGGTGATATTGCCGGATTGTCCTTCAATAGTAACGATATCAACCCTGCCATCTCCATCGATGTCGTTAATGGCAATATCCTGCGGCCAGTTTACCACGGGCAACAGTTGTGGCGCCGCCATAGAAATGACGCCACCGGTACTGGTATTCTGATAGGCCATAACTTTCAGCGATTCATCTGCAGCCACAGCTATGTCCAGTTTATCGTCGTTGTCGAGGTAACCGAGAGAAATGCCGAGGGCGCCTCTTGCAGCGGGATAATCCACTTTTGGTAAAAATGTGATATTGTCGCCTGAGCTTGTATTTGTCAAAAGTGATATCACAGCATTTGGATAGCTGCATACGGCAATATCGGGCTTGCCGTCATTATTCAGATCACCAACTTCAACGTCAACAGCGCCGCCAATGCCCGGTATCATTGCCTGGGCAGCAAAGTAAATATTACCGCGCGTGCTTTCGCTTCTGAAAACAGATATGGTGCCTTCACGATTTACTACAATAAGCTCTGGTCTGCCGTCGGCATTTAAATCAGCGATTGAAGCGCTACGCGGACCAGAATATTCATTCGTGCCCGATGCATAATAAATAACCGTATCAAAAGAAATATTGTTTCGTGTACTGTTGTTATGATAAATTGAAACTGAGGCGTGTGGATATCCGTCGCCGTCATCGATAATCACGAGATCCGGTTTACCATCCATATCGAGGTCGCCGGCGCATACTGCGTCAGTACCTCTTCCCGGATTGAGCGATACCGGATTTCCAAATACAGGATCGAATCCTGAAGTTTGATTTGGAAAAATGTCTACGAGTCCACTCGTTGAACTTGACAGCACAATATCGCTTCTTCCATCGAGATCAAAATCCGCTGTTGCTGCAAAGTAGTTACCATGCGGAGTAGTTTTTATCCTGGGGTTATCGAAGCTGGTAGGCGTTAAAACGCCGCTGTTTTTTTCGAAAGTCATCGTAAAAGGCTGAGCTGAATAACCTGTGAGCCACTCCCTGGTTACGCTGATAGGCTTGTGAAGTGCACCGGCGGGAACAGTTACTTCCAGCGACGTGGACGTAGCTGCTGTGATGATAGCCGGAACATTCCCAAAAAATACTTTGTTGTTTTCACGCACAGGATCGAAATGCTGCCCTGTGATATGCAAAGTTGAAGCGACAGGCGCCTTTAGGGGACTAAAAGAAGTGATGACCGGTGGAGGAGTGACGATGTAAGTAAATCCACCAAGGGTTCCGGTGCCGTATGGAGTATTCACGTTTACTGATCCTGAAGCTCCCGCTCCTACTTCAGCGGTGATAGTGTTGGCGTCGACCACCGTGAATCTTATAGGTCGTTTTCTTCCTATTGTAACACTGGTAACATCAATGAAATTTGTGCCTTTTATTGTTAGCTGTTCGTATGTTTTTGCCGATGCCGGTGAAAATGAAGTGACAGTAGGCTGTTGTGCAACCAGTGGGTAAAAAGAGAATATCGTTGAAACCAGCAATGTAAATCTCCACAGGTTAAGGGGCATAGGGTTGCACTTTTAAGGGATATAAAAATACGGGACAATCTTCAAAATGCCGTAATTTATACGATGCACCCAGCCGCTAAACCAATTGCCTTTGCAACCGGTATTCTCCTCACTATAAATGTTTTCTCGCAGGGACTAAAATATGGGATACAGGGACGCGACCTTGCCAGCAAAATAAAATTCGCCAAAGGGAAGCCGCTTGTCTCAATGCAATGGGAAATTGTTACAGGCTCACAGGCAACTACACCAGGGCATTCGCCATTCATTTCGATGCGCTGAAAATTGCCGAGCAATTAAAAGACCACGATGCGCTTGCGTTATCGTATCATGGCATTTCTACAACTTATGAAGACCGGGGTCACTACAACGATGCATTTGACTATGGTCGCAAAGATATTTACCACGCTACGCTTGCAGGAAATGATCAACAACTGATGCGCATTACCTCGAATATGGGACTTTGCTTTGAAAAACTTAACAAGCTCGATTCAGGATTGCACTATTTACAAAAATCATACGAAATAGCAACAAAGCTGAAAGATTCATCGATCGCCGGCAGCATTCATGGCAGGTTAGGAAACATTCAACTGAAAATGGGCAACCGGGATTAGCACTTGCCTATTTTCAAAAGCGGAGCCGCAATTTCAGAAAAGAGAAACAATTATAATGCGCTTGCCGATGTAACTATTTTTATCGCTAATTTTTTCAAAGACCTTAAAAACTACGACTCCAGCAGCTTCTATGCACGACAGTCGTTGCAGGCCGCAACGAATATGCACAATCCTCTCGCAATAGCCAGGTCGAGTATGATTCTGTCAGAAAATTTCGAGATCGAAGGGCGTATCGATAGCGCCTATAAGTACCTGGTCACTGCAACGAACCTTAAAGACACAGTGATGACGGTCGAAAAGCTTAAGCAGGCCGAGATGCTGCTAATCAATGAAAGTGAACGACAGCGTGAAATCGCGGAAGTAGAAAAAAACCGACTTATCCATTTGAAATCGGCTAAAAAGACTCTTGCCAAACTCGAAAAGGATGGATCGGCCTGATCACTACAAATATCCCATCGCCTGTAAATTGAACAATTCTGCGTAGCGGCCATTTTTAGCCAGTAGATCCCTATGACTTCCTTCCTCTAACAATTCGCCCCTGTCAAGCACCAGTATACGATCGGCCATCCGCACAGTTGAGAAACGATGCGATATGAGAACAGCTGTTTTGTCTTTTGTTAACTCCGCAAACCGCTGAAACACTTCATACTCTGCCCGCGCATCCAGCGAAGCCGTGGGCTCATCCAGGATCAACAACTGCGCGTCCTTCATATACGCGCGCGCCAGCGCAATTTTCTGCCACTCGCCACCCGACAACTCCACGCCCTGGTTAAAACGCTTTCCAAGCGCCTGCTCATATTTTCCGGGTAGTTTCTGAATTAATATATCGGCAAGACTCTGCTTCGCAGAATCAACAATCAATTCCCTGTTCTCTTTCTCATGAATATTTCCCACAGCGATGTTTTGCGAAACAGTCATGTGGTACCGAAGAAAATCCTGGAATATCACTCCTACGTGCCGATGCAGCTCCGCTAAATCATATTCACGCAGGTCGTAACCATCCAACAAAATGCGGCCCTCCGTTGGGTCATAAAGTCGCGCGAGCAATTTAACGAGCGTCGTTTTGCCGGCACCGTTCTCTCCTACCAGCGCCAACTTTTCACCAACCCGAAGTGTAAAATTCAGGTGACGGTTCGCCCACCTTTCAGAATGTGCATATTTGAATCCCACATTCTCAAACGTGAACCCATACTGAATTTTTTTTGGAAACGGCCTTGCGTGAGAAGACAACTTCATCCGTGGCTGAATATCAAAAAAATCAAAAAAGTCTTTCAGATAAATAGCTCCCTGCGACACTGCGGTAAATCGCGATAAAATTCCTTCAAGCAAACTTCTTAACTGCCTGAACGATCCGGCCAAAAATGTCAAATCACCGATAGACAAATGCCCGGTGATAGTCCGGGAAATAATGTACACGTAAGCGCCATAGTAACCTAAACTGCCGATCAACGAAAACACCGTTCCCCATACGGATCGACGCACCGCAAGTTTCTTATTGTCGCGATAAAATTTAGAAGAAAGCTGTCGAAAGCGGTCAACCAAAAAACCAGATAGACTAAACACCTTTACTTCTTTCGCAGTCTCATCACTAGCGCCTATGTAGCGAATATAGTCTAACTCCCTGCGCTCCGGGGTCTGTCTGCGGCTCAGCGAATAACTTCTATCGTTAAAATAAGACTCACCGGCGAACGCAGGTAACACTGCAACAAACAATAGAAGTATCAGCCATGGATTAAAGACAATAAGCCCGGCCGCTAAAAATCCCATTGTTATCAGATCCTGCATCTGGCTTAACACCTGTCCTAGTAAAACAGTGCGTCCAACCGTCTGCTGCCTTGCCCTTTCAAGCTTGTCATAAAAATTAGAATCTTCAAACTGGTCGAGGTCCAGTATCGCTGCATGCTGCATGATCTGGATAGAGGTATGGTTGGCAAATAAGTCGCCGAGAAGACTGTCTACGAGAGTGGTTGCGCGGCTAAGGCCGTCGGAAAGAATAGCGAGACCGAATTCTATGGCCACCAGTTCCCACAAATATTCGTGGCTCGCACCGTCGGGACTGTTGCTTAACGCTACGATCTGATCGATGATCAGTTTGGCCACATACAATATTGCGACTGGAATTGCGGAGCGGATAATTCTCAAAATTGCATTAAGAACCGTAAGCGAAGGACTCGCCCGCCAAACCAGTTTAAAAAATCTTGGGAGATTGTTTAATGCAGAAAACCTGTCTTTTAACGTAACATCCGACATATTCCTTCTATCGCGTGGCAAGATACGATAATATGCGGCGAAGGAAATTACCGGGTCATCCGGTGAGCGTACTCGCATAGGCCATCAGCCCGGCAGCAAAAACGAGAATCGCGACGGCAGCGAACATCAAAGCAATCGGGCGCCCGCGAATACCCCGCCATTCGCCACTAATCCATCCCAAACCCTGCGCACCGAGAATCTGAAGCGCAAAATATATTCCAAACCCTACTGAACCACCCAGTGGACCTAATAGCAACATACCGGGAAACCATAATGCAAACGCGAGGAATAAATTCAATCCTACTATCAGGGACAGACTAAACTCTTTGCCGGATTCTTTCACAACGTGCCACGATTTATTTCTGCTCATCAAAATTGCCGGGTATAGAACGTTTATCAATGAACCGAATAACATTCCAACCGCCCATACGGCGATTGATGCCGGCCATTCTGCCGCACCTCTTTCTATCATAGCATTTCTTATAGGCTCCTGGCTATACACAAAAGCAAATGCCGGGCCGACAGAACAAATTCCTGAAATAATACACATAATCAACCCGCCAGTAAAACCACCAGTTTTTTTGTTAGTCTTCTTTAAAAATTTGTCTCTTCCGAATCCGGCAAACGCAACAAGTATTACACCTATCAACATCAACGCGGTTGCTGCAAGAATAACGTAACCTGTGTTTGAAAAAAGATCGGGTGCGTGCTGAAATCTGCCTGAGCCTTTAAATATCATCGGAACGATTACGCCAAGAGGAATGCCAATTCCGCTTAACACTGCGAAGCTTAAGGAAGCACCGATCCTTACAAGACTTATTCCCAGTAACACATTTCCGATTCCCCATGCCATAGAAAACAGATTTGATTTTACCAGTATCGCGGAATCCACACTCTGCAATGCTTCAATTGCACCAGGACAAAAAATGAATGTAATCATCCATGGAAGAAAGAACAGTCCAAACAACATCGCAGCAAACCAGCTATGCTCGAATTTATATTTGGTCATCAGTTTCATCGGCCAGCTCAAGGCGCCGGCAAATGCGCCACCGAGGCCGGTGACTAATATTCCCCAGAGTAATCCCATATATTTTTTTTTAAGGTAGAAACATTTCGGTGTTACTGGTCATCCAATTACAGCGATCGGTGTATTAACCGGAACCGTTTGGTTAACGTTCACTAATATCTGCAGTAACTTTCCGGTTACCGGAGATTCAATTTCCAATGTGCTTTTATCTGTATCAACCTCTGCAATAACTTCTCCATCGGTAACGCTTTCACCAACCTGTTTTTTCCATGCTACGATGGTCCCTTCTTCCATCGTCTCGCCAAACTTCGGCATCCTTATCTGTGTGCTCATGAATTATGTTTATGGTACTGTTCACTTATTCAATAAATTTCGTATTGCTTTTACAATTTTTTCTTCATTGGGAATTACCTGCATTTCAAGCACCGAGCCGTAGGGAATTCCTGTTCTCATTCCTGTTACCCTGGTGACAGGTTTCTTCAACAATTGAAAACAACCTTCAAACACAACAGCGGCTGCTTCAGCACTCCACCCACCTTCTGCCGGCGCCTCAGTAACAACAACGCAATGCTTTGTTTTTTCAACCGAACGCAATATGGTTTCTTTATCGAGTGGCCAGAGTGTTCGGGGATCAATTACTTCGCAGCTTATTCCTTCCTTCTGCAGTTGCTCTGCCGCATTAATTGCGAATGACACCATCCATGAAGTTGCAATTACTGTCACATCACTTCCTTCACGTTTTACATTAGCCACGCCAAGTGGAATGAGGTATTCTTCTATAGGAATTTCTTCTTTTGCGAAATAGAGTGATTTATGTTCAATAAACATCACCGGGTTATTATCCCTCAC
Source organism: Chitinophagaceae bacterium (assembly GCA_016786745.1). Lineage (GTDB taxonomy): Bacteria > Bacteroidota > Bacteroidia > Chitinophagales > Chitinophagaceae > Flavitalea. The sequence goes on from JAEUVS010000029.1 coordinate 6,624, forward strand.
CGCAGACTTCAATAGACCTTTTATTTCATAAGGAGACGACGGCATTACTACCACCAGTCCCGGTATGTTCACAAACCAATTTTCCAAAGACTGGGAATGCTGCGAAGAATTTCTTCTTCCTGCTCCACCCTGTGTTCGGAATACGATCGGCATTTTAACTTTCCCATTTGATAACTGGTACCACTTTGCTGCATGGTTAACGATCTGGTCCATCGCAATCGTAATAAAATCGATATACATGATCTCCGCGATTGGTCGCATACCCATTGCGGCGCTCCCTACTGCGCATCCTGCAATTGCTGCTTCCGATAATGGCGCGTCCTTTACTCTTTTCGGCCCGAACTGTGCAAGAAGTCCCTTCGACGATCGATAGAGACTTCCCCATCTTCCCACATCTTCGCCGATCAGGTAAACATTTTCATCCCGCAGCATTTCTTCGCGATACGCCTGACCAAGCGCTTCACCATACGTTACAACCTGTGTTTCTGTCATAATATTTTTGATTATTGTTCCAGCGGAATCCATACGTGCCGTACTGCCTGTTCGAAAGTGGCAAATGGTTGCTGTAACACCCATGACTTATCTTCATGCAGCTCTTTTACTATCATGCTTTCCATTTCATCCAGTTCGTTTGCAGCGACTCCGTTTGCGAGCAATTGTGACCGGCAGAGTTTGATAGGGTCTTTCTCTTTCCATTTATCCACTTCCTCTTTAGTCCGGTAAGTTTCTTCAGGATCACCCATGTAGTGGCCCCTGATACGGTAAGTGAGGACTTCAATCAACGATGTTCCTTCACCTGCTCGCGCTTTGGAAATTGCGCGGGCAACTGCATTGTACACCGCTACCACGTCATTGCCATCAACAGTTATCTCTTCAAGATCGTATGACCGTGCCCGTTTGGAAAGTGGGCTGCATGCAACGGACTCCGCAACCGGCATCGCTTCGGCAAACTGGTTATTTTCGAGAATGTAAATGACCGGTAATTTCCAGAGTGCCGCCAGGTTAAGTCCCTCATGAAATGATCCTGTGTTGGAGCCTCCATCACCAAACATACACATCACCACGCGGTGGGATTGCTGGTCCTTAAACGCCATACCCATTCCGGCGGCGAGTGGAATATTACTTCCTACAATAGATCCGCAGAACAAATTGTTTTCGGCATGTATGAATTGCATTGCACCACCGAGACCACCGCTCACTCCGGACTGCCTGCCCATCATCTCTGCCAGCATTGCCCTTACTGATGTTCCTTTTGCCACGGCGTGACAATGTGACCGGTGGTTACCGAGTAAACAATCATCTTGTTTTAATTGTGAACAACACCCCGCAGCAACCGCTTCCTGTCCTGTATAAGGATGGTACCCGCTCCAGATCAGGTCTTCCATTTTTAATTTGCGACACATGTCGTCGAAGTGCCTCAGCAGCACCATTTTATTATAGAGGGTTAGTTGAGTAACGGTATTCATATATTATTTGTTAGTTTTCACTTGCTACTATTCTCACCGGGCACGCATCCATACCTTCGATCATTAAAGGGAGTATGATAATTGAAAATCTTTTCCCGCTTAATTTGTCAAGATTCGTCATCGATTCAATCATCGCCACATCGTTATCAAATAGTAATTGATGCACAGGCTGAAAATCCGTTCCCCTTACTTCCAGTCCTGTTGCATCGGTACCAATAGCGTGTATTCCTTTATCAATAACCAGGTAGCGTGTAGCTTCAACAGAAAGCACCGGCCTGTCGTGTGCCAATGGAGTTTTCCACAAATCCTGCATGCCAGTGTAAATAATTGCGATGTCTCCCTTCTTTACATCTACTCCGCAATTTTTGATTTCTTCAAGCGTAATTACTTCATCCTTTTTTTTATGGGTGAAATTGAACAACACAGCATCTCCCACCAGTCTTTCCAACGGATATTCGGCAGCCGACTTTCCCGACTCCAGGTGATGATAGGGAAACTCGATATGTGTTCCGACGTGCGATGACATAGTTATGCGCTGGATAATGTACCAGATACCGCTGCGCCGGACAGTAGTTTTATGCACTTCTTCCACGTTCATGGTCTCTATGCCCAATTCAAACTCTTCCTCGCCAGGTGTCATGCGATGACTCAATTCAATAAGTTTTTCGATTTTCATTTTTATGTGGTTATATGCCCGCCGACGCAGGGAATTTCGCAGGATCGGTTAAAAATTTCAGGTGCCTCAGGTTTGCAAGTACATGCTGGTAGGTTATCAATCTATCAAACGAAGGCAGCTGTGATATTTCACCTGCTTTGATAATCCGCAAAGGCAGATATTGATCATAATTATTGTTGGCCACAAATCGCCCGCCCTGTGTGCCAGGTGCCATTTCATAATAAATTGCGCCTTTCTTTTGCCGGAATGGATCATACACGCCCTGCATCCCATCCATTACTACATAAGAAAAAATCAGCGGACCTGTACCGCAATTAATCTGCAGGTGCCCGTAATCGGGCGGTACGATAAACGATTCGCCTTCCTGCACCTCCACCAAAACTGCATCTTCGATCACATCATAGGGTGGCGAAGATTTCTGGAGAATGAAATGACCTGTTCCATGAAGAACTGTATAGATCTCCGGAGTTGCTTTGGTATTGGGTGGCACTATGGGATGATATTGACCGGAACTTTTGTTGAATTCACCGGAAAATATCCCGGGGAGAAAAACGACGATGCCATAAATTATGTTCGCTTGTTTCCAGGATACCTCGTCTTCTTTAAACCAAAGCCCGGAAGTATATTGGTATATCATTTTATCGGCACCCGTAACAGGGTTGGCCCATACACCATCCAAATCATGCATCATCCGAACCCTTATTGATGGCGTATTCAAACCTTCTCCCAAAATAAATTCACCCGTAACTGACTCAACGGCGACCGGCAACCCGCTGACTTTCTTCAGATCGATTTTCATTTTTCTTCGCAACAATTTTTTGCACTTTATAAATAGCTCCCAATACGCCGGCAGTATCCGTAAGTTTGGATGCCACCACTTCGCATTCCGTAAGTCCTTTGAAAATCAACCAGCACCTCGAAGACATCGTCCTGTTGATCGTTTCCAGTACAAACTGGCTTCTTTCTGCAAGCCCACCGACTATTACTATTTTTTTCGGCTGTATGGTATGAACGACATTTGCGCATAGCCGTCCCAGTAAGACTGCTATTCTTTCCAGGATCGACAGCGCTACTTTATCGCCTTTGTTAGCCGCCTCGAAAACCATGTGTGAAGTAATTTTGAGGGGATCATTACCACATAAATCTTTCAGTAACGTTTGTTGTCCCTGGATTACCGCGAGGTAACCATGCCGCGCAATTCCGCCACCACAAACCATCGTGTCCACACACCCCACCGATCCGCATTTACATGGCCAATCGTCATCACTTACTGTCGAATGACCGAATTCTGCAAAAAGGTTATCAGGGTTTTCCGCCACTTCCCCATTGATGATGATCGCGGCACCTACTCCCGTGCCCCACGTAAGCATAGCAAAGCGATCACAGGTCTGTCCATACCCGGCCCATTGCTCACCCCAAGCGGCCATTACGGTGTCAACGTCCGCTACCACGGGCACATTGAAAAAATCGGCAATCGGTTTTGTAATGGAAACACCGGAAAGAAAATCCCAGTCGGGGCCCCATACGATTGAACCGGACTGGCGATTTACCACGGCAGGCACACCAATACCGATACCTTTGATATCTTTCTTATGATATCCTGCCACCTCAACAGCCTCCTGTATTCCTTTAAAGATCTGCTGGAATAAATAGTCAGGCGTGTCACGCAGGTAGGTTCGTTTTGAATAATACTTCAATTCCGGTTCGAGCCCCGATACGGCGAATCTCATGTTTGTTTTCCCAATGTCAATTCCTACATAACAGTTACCCATATTCATTTCGAATTTGCTTTTACAGGCCAAATTGGTTTCATTTCCCATGCATCCAGACTTTTCAGGGTTGCGTTGCGACCTTCTGCCAGCAACGACACGCCAACGCTGTCATCACGCCCCGGATATACTCTCATCGCCAGGTATTGTCGTCCATTTACAAATACTTCCACTACACTTTTGTCAATAAACACACGCAGCTTCAACAATTTTTCGCCCCTGTCAATTACTGCTCTTTCCGGCGGTCTTACCCAAACGTCATTGAGCGTACTTGATCGTGATCCGTCCAACACAACTTCCGCCTGGGTATCGTACCAGTAAGTCAGTTTACGATCGTAGTTATAGAAAGTGATCGATGTCTGTTCCTCGGCGTGTGCCGAACGCAGCACATTCAGTTGCACCCAATGCGACATTTCCGGATCTATTTCGACGTTCAACTCCATTGAATTTCCCTGTATCGTTTTCAGCACAATTTCTTTGTTGGCGGGAAGCGCGGTTTGCCCGACATAGCGATGCTTTGTTCGCAGCGATGTCACCGATGCCACCGGTTCTATATGCAGTGATTTATTTTCGTTAAGCGATAATTGTTGCGGCAACGACATGATCTGGTCCCAGTCATCACTTTGTTTAGCATCATTAATATTCAGGATATTGATCACGCCGCCTTTCCCATCACCGGCCGCAGATGGGGCATGCACACCGCCAGGTGCAACGCGACCATGATTGAAGCGGCCATGGTCATATGGAGTAAACTTGTGTGCAACAGAATCATAGTCGCCCAGAAAATACTGTCCACCGTTGCTATGACTGAACCAAAGCATAATATTTTTATCACCTATGGGTTGAAAATTAGGGCACGCGCCATCATCGTATTTCGCAGTAAATGGAGTATTGCCTGAGAGCAGGCTTCCTTCGCTCGACCAGTTTTTCAAATCACGCGAGGACCATAACTTCCACTGCGGCCATAACGCATATTTATAAGCTGAACTGAAGAATGATGATGGAAGACCCGGGGATTTTTCATTGTATATCTCTCTACTGCCAACCAGGCCATAATAAGTTTCGCCTTCTTTCCATATATCTGCGTCACCTGCATCGCAATTCAGCGGGCCGCTTTTATCCCAATTGAGCAGCAATGGATCTTTTGAAACAGCAGTCATTTGTCCCGCGCCGATACCTGGATAAAAAGCAATTACCCGATCCTTGTCTACCCACGTGCTACCTGAAAAACACATCTTTTCAATACCGGGATATATTGCGTACGGCAGATCGCGCCAGTGTACCAGGTCTTCACTTACTGCGTGTCCCCAATGTTGACGTCTTTTTTTAATATCAGCCGCGGCGGGAAATTCATCAGCAGGGTATGCCTGGTAAAAAAGATGCCATTTACCCTGCCAGTAGCACAGTCCATTTGGATCGTTAAGCATATTCTCCGGGCTCACGAAATGATATAATGGCCTGTACTTATCCGATGCCAGTTTCTGCCTGGACTTTGCAAACCTGAGCGTCAATGGATTATTTTTCAACTGCTCTTCCTGTTCGCTGAGCTTTTCGCTGAAAACAAATTGTGGCGTAGCAGACGGGTATGGCCCTTCTTCTTTTTTTTGCGGCTGAGCCATCGAGTTGGGCGCAATAAACGCGAATAGCAAACCAGTCAATAACCAATTTTTATTTTTTTGCCGGATCATAGCAGTTGAGTTCAAGGTTTTTTCTTTTGAAGAATTACCCTCACCACATCGTAAGCAGGCGCTTTCACTTTGACAGGTTCATAATCCTTCACTGAAATATTTAATTCGTACGATTTGTGTGGACAGCGATTCATCACGAACAGCAATGCACTATCGGAATCCTGGTTTTCAAGAACACGTGCCTCCACATATGGCCTGAATTCTTCACCTGTTCCTTCCATATTGATGTCGGGCGGTATTATTCTACCAAGAAATGATTGTACGAGCTGGCGTGTCCGGGGATGCATGGAAATGCCGTAACTATAGAACAACCTGCAGCCTGAAATCAGTAGTCTTCCGTTGTATTTTGATGGCATTACGGCTGCACCTTCTCCATTATCGTCGTATTTCAGTATTACGTCATTGCCCTTCAGCGCAATTCGTTCATTGAAACAATACCCGGCAAATGCGTTGTCCTCCACGTTGAGTTTTCCCATTCCACGCACGGACCAACCGGTAATGTTAAATCCGGGGAAATAGCTCAGTATATCCGATTTCCCTGCCTGCAACCCAAACACGCGGGAAAAACGCTCAATAGTGCGATGATCGAATGGCGAAAGGTCGATAACAGCCGAGCCACCATCGGCAACAAACTTTTCTATGGCAGAAATTTCCTGGTCAGTAAGATCTGCTACATATGGAAACACCACCACTTTGTATTTTGAAAGGCCGTCAACACCATGCACTATGCAGGCGGCCTCATAACCGAGGTCACTAAGTAATTGATACGCGCCGCTCTCGAAATTGGCGATGCCGCTGTTGTTCAAACCAGCCAGCGCCAATGAATCTCCCTCTGCTTTCATTACCTGGTTTCTTGTAAAATAAATTCCTACAGATGGTTTCAGCGGTTGAGAATGGGCAATAAATGATAAGTGTGGTTGCAGAGCTTTAATTGCTTTCTGTATTCCAATCCTTCGATCGGTTTCAATACCATCGGGCTCCGTCATTCCGTTAACCTGTGGTTCAGGCCCGCTCAACAATGGATCCCACCTGTAAAAGTAAACTCCCTTAAATCCATGACTCAGGGCACCATTCAATTCAATTTCCGCCTCCTTGCCACTATATAACACCTTAAGCCCCGGAACGGGGAACGGTCCTCCCTGGAATTCTTCGATCCAATGGAGCTTATCAGGGTTCATTGCCTTCAGCACCTCATAGCCAAGTGTTCCTGCCACCGATTTTTCATCGGTGCCGGTGTAACGGCTCATACTAAGCAATTTGTATCCATCTTTAAACAACCACCAGTCCTGTCCTTTTGAAGGAAGTGATTCAAATCCTGTAACGTTATGTGTGATCATTGCGGTGGGAATTTCTTTTGCAACGATATCACGACCTTCTGTAAGGAAATTGTTCAGGTCGTTGGCCATGTATGAGCGCCAGTGAATATAAAATTCTTCATTTGCTGCCGTCCGGTATGCCGGTGGTCGCACCTGGTTGAAATCTTTATAGCCGACATGAAATTTTTTGTTCAACGTACCGATCTGGCCAAACTCCTTTCTTAACTCATCGCGATATTTCTTCAGGGAATTTTTGCAAAAGCAACCATTGTGCACAGGACCAATAGAAGGTTCATTATGGATATCCCATACGATTACAGCAGGATGTTTACCAAAACGCGATACGCAGTCTGCAATTAATTTATTGCGCCGGGTTCTGTATACAGGATGATCGATGCATGCCCGCTGCCACCTCACATCATTTTTATCTCTTGGACCTACTTCCCCGTTGCCACCAATGATTTTAGAATCAGGATAGGTTTCTATGAAATGATCATTTACGTAAAATGTAGCGAACCCAAAAATAACGGTCATGCCATGTTCGTGTATAACGTCGAGAAGTTTCGCTACGTCATCCAAATCAGAATCAAATCCTATGCGAATACGGATACTGTTGAAGCCTGTTTGCTTTATTCGCGCTATGTCGCGCCTCCAGTCATCTTCGCCTTTAGGTATCCATTCATTACGCCTGGCCATCCCACCGAAAGGATATTCGTAGTGAACACCGAATTGTACGACCGCAGCCGCATCTTTAATATCGTTAACCGACGTGTCACCGTTTGCCTCTGCTCCAACCGTAATCAGGCAAAGCGCAATGCATACAGCGACATATTTACAATCATTGAAACTTTTAACTATCATTAGTTTGCTTTTCATTTTTTACCTGTAATAAAAATTTTATCAAGTTGCCCGATGGTCAGTGCCCCCTGCGGACGAAAATTTTTTGAACGCACATAAAGAATAAGGCTTTTTAACATTTGTTGCTGTGATAGCGATCGTGCTTCACCGGAACCAAGATTTAACGTGCATACTAATAATTTGCCCTTGCCCACAGCAGCCTCCATGACCATAGCCATCCGGTTATTCGTTTTGAAGAAATCTATCAGGTGCACGATGGGTTGGTAAGCCAGCGGAAGCTGGTTGATGTTAACTGCGTAGCTATTTGTCATTAGTTGATACCACTGCCAGTCTGCATGCGATTTAGTCGGAAAATTGCTCAATGACGGGTGACGCGGGTCGCAATATACCCCTAAGGCCCCCATATTTTTTGAGGCTGCAGCCTTGCTCCAGAACACGGTAAAAAACTCCGCATCTGCTGGTTCAGCTATAAATTTCTTGGACGGCATGAGCAATACTTTTGCTCCATTGCTCAACAAATTTTTTACATCTTCTGTCCATTCATGTGCTATAATAATTCCGGGAATTGCATCAGTAACAATATTGGTCTTGTCATATACCCAAAAATTCCAGCTGTTCTTTATTTCTGAATTCTCCATCAAGACCGATAGGGTCAACTCTTTTGAAGTTTTGAATACAGGCAGATCTGTTTTGATATTCCCGAGGGAAAACAGGGTGCCGGTGACCACATCATGCTGGCCAAGACTACCCTCCCTGATTATTTTTTTGTTGTTGTCTGTAATTGTCCAACGCCATTGGGAATTTTTCAGATCTTCTGCGCCATGATGGCGCACCTCCGCTTTCGCTTCGAACATTTCACCAGTCACAAGCATCTGCTTAGTTAACCTGGCCAGCGGAACAGTTTGACTGCAGAACTGTCTGAAAACTTCAGGAGATGCAATTTCCTTATTATCCATTAATGCATCCAGCATGCCGATCAGTGCCACGCCCTCTCCTGGATAATCCGATATGCCATTGAGATGGAACCCGGCGAGATTTGGCGTTCTAAGCATGATCTCTATTTCTGCTTTATACAGCAACAACTGTTGAGCGCCAGATGCAGCGGCGAATAACGGACCGAATGAAGCAGGATGATATTTTTCAAATTGTCTTCTGAACGTGTCGATGTAAAATGCTTTTAACGGACCGGTGTATTTCTCCTTTTTAAACCATGAATAAAAATCCGGGAAACTGGTAAATTGCCCGATCTCGTGCGCGATCAATGGTTTGTTCATGGTTTCAATTTCATTTCTCACATCACCGTTATTCCGACCGTTCCATTGCTTCAGACCGCGAAAACATGTAGCGCTTATCGAACATGCCCAGTCGCCAGTTACCCCGTTTGCTCCTACGAGATAGTCATCATTACGAAGGCTTGATGCAGGTGCCGATGCACACGTATACAGGTGCCTGTTGTCGCGCTGGCGCAATACTTCTACCATATATTGTAAATAATATTCGGTTCCAGGACCAAGCTCGTTACCTAAAGAGAACATACAAAAGGACGGGTGATTGCCATATTCATCCAGTATGCGTTCAGATTCAAAACGAATGAATGCGGCCCTATCGGGTAAACGTCCAACGTTTCCGTATCCATCCCACATCGGTGCCTCGACCTGGAGTATTAACCCTAACTGGTCGGCAGCATTGAACGCTTCAGCGGGCGGGCACCAGGAATGAAACCTCACGTGATTGAGCCCATAGTCTTTATACTTTTGAAGAAATGAGATCCATTGCTTTTCTTCCATTGGCGGATAACCGGTAAGCGGATGTATGCAATTATCCTGGTTACCTCTTAAAAAAACTGTGCGTCCATTCAATCGAAATTGTTTTCCTTCTGTTGTGAACGCCCGCATTCCAATGGTGCCGGTTATTTCATCATGGCACTGTTTTCCATCCTGACGCGCCGAAAGATTTATCCTGATTGTGTATAGTAGAGGATTGAATTCATCCCATTTTTTTGCGTCACTACCAAATGGCAAGATTATTTCAACCCGTGTTTCCGCGGCGCTTGTGTAAAAAGATCCGGACACCTGCGACAGCCTTACCGCATCATGTCCTTCCAGCACAGGATCATCTTTACCTTTTGTACGGAAGCTTTTAGTTACAGGTCGTACACTCCTGTCGTTTCCACTCGCATCCACAGTTAGTTCTCCTGACGCTGATGTACCACCAAGCTGACGAATCACTGCAACCACCCGCGCCTGCATATGTTCAACATCCGGATAGGCTTCGAATCGCTCGATCCAAACGGGGTCTGTCATTCTCAGTTCCATTTTGCCAATTACTCCATTCCACGTTGTCTGACTCTCGTC